>JAPPII010000073.1 GCA_028820845.1 Candidatus Poribacteria bacterium | reverse complement strand
CGTGATAACATTAAGAAAACTGAAATTGCCTATGTCCAAAACTACTTATTGCGTAGGATTATTCTCGAGTTTATGATAGAACCTATACTCCACATTCCTAAAGACGTGAAAAGGAAATGGATTGGAATACGGATGTAAATTGCACAAATAACTGAAAACCAATAACCGATAACACTAAAAAGGAGATTTTTTATGGCTTTTTTTGAACTACGGCAATACAGAACACAACCCGGTCAACGCGAGAATTGGGTCAAATACATGGAAGAGACTGTCATCCCCTTCCAAATTTCTAAAGGGATGGTCGTCATCGGCAGCTTCATCGGTGAAGAAGAGGACGATCTTTACGTCTGGATCCGCCGCTTCGAGAGCGAAGCACAACGCGAACAACTCTACGCAGCCGTTTATGAAGATGATCGGTGGTTAAACGAAATTTCACCGCGCGTCGGCGAACTAATTGATAGGGAAAAAATCGTCGTCACACGCCTCGAACCCACTTCTCGCTCGGCACATCAATAGTCGCACAAACTGTTATTTTTCAACCTCGTTAAAAGTCCAAAACGGAGGTACCCTGATGAACGCTGAAGAAAAATACCTGTTTGACCTTTGGGGATATATTAACATCGAAAACGTCTTGGGAACAGACGAACTCGCTGAATTGAATGCCCTAATCGACGCACAAGAGTACCCCGATCCCGTCGACGATGATGTTTATTCACAGAGATTCGGTGGATTCTTGAGTTGGGAGAACAACGCATTCCGAAAACTCCTCAACCATCCGCGCATCATGCCGTTCTTAGCAGAGATCGTCGGTCCAAAATTCCGACTCGATCACGTCTACGGCATCTTGATGATAGAGGGAAATCCAGGCGGAAGGCTCCACGGCGGCGGTACGCCTTACGACCCAGCGCAGTACTACGTCTTTCGGAATGACCGGATGTATAACGGCTTAACCGTCGCATCATGGGCATTGACCGATATGCTGCCAGGACACGGAGGTTTCTGCTGTATTCCCGGAAGCCACAAGAGTAATTATCGGTGTCCAGACGATTTCCGACCCGTTGAGGAGAACAAAATCTGCATGGCACCGGTACATCAGAAAGCAGGAGATGTCGTCATCTTCACAGAAGCATTGACGCACGGCACCCTTCCTTGGACTGCTTCCCATGAACGACGTTCAATTCTGTTCAAGTACTCACCCGGTCACTCGTCATGGGGGCAAGGCAGATACGACGACGAACTCCGCAATCTGATGGCAGATGAGGATCAGAAGTTGATGCTGGAGCCGCCTTACGTCGCAAATCGGAAACAAGTGGTTTAGGAACATCTCCAATTGTAGCATAGGCTGTTAGCCTGTCCAGTCTTGTTCCTATAAATGCAATGTAACCTCTTAGGAATAGTATAATACCCTTTCTGATTGAAATTGTAGCATAAACTTTAGTTTGTGCATGCTTGTTGCAGAGACTGTGAGCCTTTGCATCCACGAAAGGTTAATGCAATATAAACGCTTAGAAATTGTATAACTTTGCGTCAGTCTTGCTACGTATAAAAGTTACTTTGGCGTGGTGGTAATTTGCAATCGTAAGCGAAATGATAACAGAAGGCGTTAATTTTATCTGCCTTAATCCACTATTCAACAAAAGAACTCCTTATGGACTAGGACTTACGCAATATTGACAGAAATAGTAGGTTTGTGAAGTTGTTTTCGTATGTAATCCTCAAGTAAACTTTCTTTGAGTTGATAAATGGTTTGACCGGCTGCACGTGCGGCACGCGTCAAACTCACCTAAACCCATAAACAACACGCAATGTGATTGCGTTGGGCACGATGGAGACGACTTTGGCAGCTGCCAATACCTGTGGAGGGAACGAGAAACTCGGACAAATTTCGGAGATGCGGAGGTTTCGGGAAGCTTACATTGGGGCCATTTTCACTTTCTTTGGTCGAAAGTACTCTGTACATGCCCATGAGGCAGATGCAGTCGTCTTGACTGATACTGAGCACAGTCTTAGAACAGATCCAAGTTTTTAAACAGTGCTGACACCAACAAACTTTTTCGACGGAGTCACTTATGGTGAAATTGAGGTGTACTATGGGGTAGTAAACCTCACGATGAATTTCTCAGGCTACAGAATAGTAGATGAGCGCACAGGCGATCCAAGGGAACTGCACCAAACTAATGATGCATACTATCTACCCAATTTGCATGCCTTTTGGATAAATGTTCCACCGAGTGAAAGAACCACTGACGGGATCAGTGCACTGGAGCATATCATCCGTGTTGGAGGAATGTTCGTCATTCCGGCGGACCGATTTGACACAAGTACCTATTCAAAAATCGGTGACGCACCAACTACGTATTACTACGAAAATTACGCTGGTGGTATTGGTGTTGCTAAAAAACTTTTCAGCGTCTGGCAAGATGTGCTGAGAAAAGGAATTGAAATCGCTGAAAGTTGTGAATGCCGGTCAGGGTGTCAGAATTGTATTGAGCCTGCAAAGAATTACAACACCAGCAACGCAGACGACAAAATAGATAAAAGAGGAGGGATTGCATTGGCAATACACATCCTTGAAGAGGCAAAGCGAGGGCCTGATCGGAGATTCCAAGACGGGATGATGGTTCCGGTGTAAGCAGGAACATTGGAGAATGCTATAGAACTAATCCAAATTTTCTGTAGGTATAGCACTTCACTGGCAGGTATGAGTGGACAAACATCTTCTTCTGTGCAGAGTTTACGCAACTATTGACTGTCAACTGTGAATTTTAGGGTATGCTATCTGTAAGCGACCAAAAAACTCGGTCGATACTAAACAGATACCATCAATTTGAATATCTTAAAAATGACGGTTGGGAAGAAGTAAGGGTATCAGGAACCCAAGAACTCAAGATTAATGAATGGTCTGATCCCCAAGAATATTTGATCGTGGAAGAAGGTATTTGGACCTATATTCTTGAACCAAGAACATTTTCCTTTCGGCTTGATCCTGGAAAATACCTTGGAAAAATGAATATGACCTCTTGTGAAATCATAGATTCCGATGGTGACACTATCGAATTCTGGACTAAAGATACTCGGTAGTGTTTAAATTGGGAAAATTATTGAGATTTTGAAATTCCAAAATGGGATGATACTTGTATAAGCAAACATATTAGAGGATATCGCCGAACGCATCGAAATTTTTTGATATTATGCTAAAACGCAACACTATCTACTGTGGTGATACGTTTCACCTGATCAAAGAAATAGAAGATGACTCTGTCGACCTAATTGTGTGCGATGGACCTTATGGAGTAACAGACGAGGCGTGGGATAGGATTGCCTCAATCCAAGAATTTAATCTTTCACTCATCGAAAAATTCACGCCAAAACTCAAGGTGGGTGGGGCACTTTACCTATTCGGGAAACCCGACTGCATCGACTTTATAGACTACCGGCAATTTTTGAATCTTCGTTCAAAGATCGTGTGGTATCAACCGAGTCGACTCGCGCAAGGACGTATTAATTACACCAATAACTATGATATTATCTGCTATTTCATTAAGGGAAAGAAACCGCGCTGTTATAACTTAGATGCTATTAGAGTCAAGCAACTTGTTGAGTTAGAGCATCGGCTTCGGTGCGAACGTGTGCCATCCGTAACGGGAGGTAAATTCGGGAAAACAAAATTCAACACAAAAGGGAAAAATCCCGGCAATGTCTGGGGCGATATAAAGCAATTGACCTATAAATCTAAAGAATTAGTGTGTCGAGAGGCACTTAATACAATCCAGAAACCCGAACAGTTAATTGAGCGGATTGTCTTAGCAAGTTCATCACCTGGAGATATAGTTTTAGACCCCTTTGCAGGCGTAGGTACCTGCCCAGCGGTGTGTAAACGGCATGGACGAGATTTCATCGCGTTTGAAATTAATCAAGATTTTGTCAGAGCCGGTGAAGAAAGATTACGCGAACTTCACTATAATCAACAAATTTTGGAGTTTAATCGTGAGTAACAAAGTATATGGCGAAATAATTGAACTTGTAGTGAAAGCATCAGAATTAGCCCGAACGTTGGAATTGATAACCTTTTGCAGCCAGGGCTTGTGAAAGAAATGATTATTGCTGACATTTTAGGTCACGAACTTATTATCTCAAAGCGCAATGCGGATGCCCATGATCCTCACGATTCCACGATTTTATATGAATATCTATCATGTAAGGAAGGAGGATCCGGGCAGCTTGATAGGATGTTTAGAGATCCTCCTGAAAAGCGTCAGGAATCCTTGCATAGAATTTGGAGAAATAATAAAATCTACTTGGCCATATTCTATTCATCAAATCAAACGAAAGTAAAAGTAATTTTTGAACTCGAACCAGAAATCGTTGCCGCGAAAACAGAACAGCAATTGGATCGTAGCCGGAATAATATTTCACATGTGGGGTTTTCGGAAAAATGGGCAAGAGTAAACGGAAAAATTGTTTATGAGAATTAGTGTAATTGATAACTAATCTCTACCAATCCGCGGCACTGCCGTCGGTATCATAATAGAACTGCCCTGAAAGTGTTGACAAACCATGAATAGCATGAAAGAAAAAAAGGCACTTCTTTTCATATCCACATTACTGCTAACTTCATGCGCGCTTATGAGCACCGCCTTTGCACAATATCCCGCGCCTACCCAACTCAGTCTACCTCCAGGTGCCAAAGCCCGTCTCGGTAAGGGTACGATAACAGAAATCGCTTATGCACCAGATGGCAATGTATTCGCCGTAGCCACCAGCGCAGGGGTATGGCTGTATGACACTGAAACATATCAAGAACAGGCATTCCTCACAGGACAGAGAGACGAAGCCGCGAGTATAACGTGGAGTGGAGATGGCACGCTACTCGCCAGTGCAAGCGACGACGGGATCCGTTTGTGGGATGTCTCAACGGCTACGCTCAAAATCAACTTGACTGAACATCACGGCGAACACATGATACCCGATCTTGTCGCACTCAGCACGGACGGTACGCTTCTCGTGAGCTCGGATTTCCACGAGATTCGCCTATGGGATGTCAAAACTGCCACATTGAAAGCAACCTTTAAAGCACCACGACATAGAGAGAAGGTGGGGAGCATATCTTTGAGCGGGGATGCAAGACTACTTGCCAGTGGCAGTTGGCACGAAGACACGATAGAGATATGGGATGTCAAAACTGCCACACTGAAAGCAACCCTCCCAGGATTCGGTCCCGGCGAGAAATGCGTATCGCTAAACCCAGACGGCACACGCCTTGCCGCAGGTGGCATCGCAGAGATCGGCAGCAAATACGCATGGTTTTTATGGGATGTCGAAAATGCTACCCAAATAGCAACACTTGGAGGAGATGAGATACCAGAAGGAGGTTACTCAAGATCACCTGTTAGCAGTATCTCATGGAGTCAGGATGGGAGAGTACTTGCCGTTGGATATTCCGACGGAATCGTCCGTTTGTGGAACATGACAGACGTTATACCTACGCTCAAAAACATTTTTAGAGCAAATACAGAAGGGATCACGAGTCTTTCGTGGAGCACGGATGGCACACACCTTGCCACTAGCGGCTCGGATGTCCGTTTCTGGGAACTCCAAAACACTACTCTTAAAAAGACTCTCATAGGCTATACTGGCAGTGTTACGAGTGTATCGTTGAGTGCGGATGGCAAACGCCTCGCAAGTGCGATTTGGACAGATACGCTACATTTATGGGATGTCACAACGGCTACACACATCGCAACTTTGAGAACCACACCGACACACTCGTGGAAGCATGTCATTGAGAGTGTGGCGTTAAACCCAGAAGGCACGCTGATCGCTACAGGCCAGGCGGATGGACTACGGTTATGGGATGTCAAAAGTACAAAGGAAATCGGATTGCTCACGGAAAAAATATCGGACAGAAGTCCATCAGGAAGGAGAATTAGCAGCGTCTCGTGGAGTGCAGATGGCACACACCTCGCCAGTGGAAGTGAGCACGGCACAGTGCGTTTATGGGATTTTACAAACACTACGCCTACACTTAAAGCAACCCTTATCGGGCATAGAGAGGAAGTCCATAGTGTCGCTTTGAACGCGGATGGCACACGCCTTGCAAGTGCCAGTGAGGGCAGCCATGCCTTGCGTTTACGGGACATGGAAAACGGAACAGGAAAAGTAATTTTCTCAGAATCACTACGTGGTGACCATGTTCATAGTATATCGTTGAATGCGGACGGAACACTCCTTGCCAGTACAAGTTGGAGTAACGAGACGTTTTTATGGGACCTCCCACGTGTTAACCCCAAGCCAATCCTTACAGGTATTTCAAGTAATTGTGTAGCGTTCAACTCAGATGGAACGCTCCTTGCCAGCGGAGATGTGTACGGAAAGGTGAGTTTATGGGAGGTCCCAACGCTTACGGCTGTACCGAAAACACCTTTCAGAAAAAATAAAACTTTACCTATCTCCGTTATATCCGAAGCCTTCGTTAAAGTCTCCGTTATATTGAAATTAATCGATGCACATAAAGCGACCTTCACAGGACACGCGGATAGGATAAGGGGCCTATCGTGGAGTACAGATGGGAGGATACTTGCCAGTGGGAGTGCGGACGGCACGGTGCTGCTGTGGGACATAAACGCCCTTCAACATCCAAAAACTGATAACTGATTTACCAATCAGCGACACTGCCATCTGTATCGTAATAGTATTCGCCGCCTAACTCCTCCGTATAGGTGTCAAGCGTCTGTTCAGCCTCTTGCGTGTTAATCTCAAACCCAAGTCCCGGTTTTGTCGGCAATTCGATGTGACCATCTGTAACCTGCCACTCCTCAGTAAACAAACCGTCGCCCAAACCGGCATCAATTTGCTCTTGAATTAGGAAATTCGGCACAACCGCATCAACATGAAGGGAGGCAGAAAAAGCAACCGGTCCAATAGCGCAATGCGGTGCAATGTGCATATAGTAAACCTCCGCCATGTTCGCAATTTTCTTGAGTTCCGTAATACCACCAGCGTGAGAGGTATCGGGTTGTAAGTAAGCGACCACCTGTTTCTCAAAAATCTCGCGGAACCCCCAACGCGTCAGCAGGCGTTCACCCGTCGCAATCGGAAACGGCACATGGTCAGAAATCAGTTTCAGCGCATCTACATTCTCTTGCGGAATCGGTTCCTCAACGAACATCGGACGCATGCCTTTAAGTTCATGACAAATTTCAATAGCGAGCGCAGGGGTCATCTTACCGTGAAAATCAAACGCAAGTTCGACATCCGGTCCCACCCACTCGCGCATGAGATACGCACGTTCTACAAATTCGTCAATAACCGCGGGAGGTTCATGTCCACGCCACTTGCCACCGGGACCTGTCTTAAACGCTGTGTAGCCACCTTTTTGTTGTAAAAATTCGAGACGCGCTTTCGCAGCGGCTTTGCCTTCGTCTGTTAAACTCCCGATGCCCCAGTGCGCATAAACGCGGATACGGTCACGTACAGCACCACCCAACAATTGATAGGTAGGGACATCGTGGTATTTACCAGCAATGTCCCACAATGCCTGATCAATACCGGACAAAGCAGACATGAGGATGTTTCCACCTCGGAAGAAAGCCGAGCGATAGACGTGCTGCCAATGATGCTCAATCCGTAGCGGATCTTTACCGATAAAATAATCAGCGAGCTCCTCAACAGCCGCACAAGTACTTTTGGGTTTACCTTCAAGCGTGGTTTCACCCCAACCGATAATACCGGTATCTGTCGTAATCTTGACCAGACGCGTCCGACGACGTGGGAAGAACTGTTCAATTGTAGCAATTTTCATTTTTTTAACTATGTGATCCTGGGCTAAAGAAACGCCCAAGCAAAACCCCTCCATTTCGTTTCGGGTAGCACGTAGGTTGGGTTGAAACGCAGTTGAAACCCAACTTCACACATCAGTCAGTAAAAAGGAGTCCGAGAATCCTAACATCTCTTGTGACTGACTGCTGACTGCTGACTGCTGACAACTATTATAGGAGAAAACTATGTCTTCACGCCCCAATATTCTTTTCATGATTGCCGACGACCACCGATGGGACGCCATCGGCGGTATGGGCGACCCGACTGTGAAAACACCGACCCTCGATTCACTGATGGCACGTGGTACGACTTTCCGTCAAACACACATCATGGGTTCTCTCGTCGGTGCCGTCTGTGTTCCGAGCCGTGCCGCCGTTCTTACCAGCGCGAACCTGTTCCGTAGCGGGGGCAACCAAATTAATCGAGATTTAGCAGTCTGGCCAGAAGTGATGCGCGAGGCGGGGTATCACACATTCTTTTCCGGCAAGTGGCATAACGATCGACAGACGTTCACGAACAGCTTTGATGAGGGTGCAAAAATATTCTTCGGCGGCATGAGCGACCAATATAAAGTACCAGTCTTCGATTTCGATCCAACAGGAAAATATCCGAATGATGCCAAATACATCGGAGAAAAGTTTTCTACAGAACTCTTTACAGACGCCGCTGTGCAATTCATAGAAAACTACAACCAAACGGATCCATTCTTTCTTTATCTCTCCTTCACTTCACCACACGATCCGAGGACTGCACCCGGAGAATACGCGACGAGGTATCCACCAGAGGATATACCTGTCCCAGAAAACTTCGTCCCCGAACATCCATTCGATAACGGGGAAATGCGTATCCGAGATGAAGTGTTAGCACCCTTCCCGCGCACCCCCGAAATAGTCCAACAACACATCGCCGACTATTACGGGATGATTACACACATGGACGCTGAAATGGGACGCGTGCTAAGAACCCTCGAAGCCAAAGGACATCTCAACAACACAATCGTCATCTACACTGCCGACCACGGACTCGCCGTCGGGCAACACGGACTGTTAGGCAAACAAAATCTTTATAACCACAGCATCCGCGTTCCATCAATATTCGCTGGCCCCGGAGTTCCCGAGGGCGTAACTGTGGATGCTTTAACCTATCTGTACGACGTATTCCCTACTGTTTGCGATCTCACGGATGTCACATGTCCAAACACAACCGAAGGGTGTAACTTAGTGCCGTTGATGAGAGGTGATATAGAACAGGTAAGAGCCACAGTCTTCGCGGCGTATAAAGACATTCACCGCACCATCAGCAACGGACACTGGAAACTTATCCGTTACTATGTGTCTGAGGAAACGGGTACTGGCACGAATTGTATCCAACTTTTCGACCTGGAGCAAGACCCGTGCGAGACAACCAACCTTGCAGATATGCCCGAACACGCCGACCGTATCCGTTCACTCGCTGCTGATATGAAAATGTGGCAAATCGAAACGGACGACTTTATGAAGGACATACCGGTACTATTAGAGTAGTAGGCACACGCCGTTGTGCCGTAACCCATTGGAAGATTAGAAGAGTCCGTCTTCTTTTCTTCCAACCTTCCATTTTTTCCTATTTACCAAGACCGATAGCGATCAATCGTGCCGCTTGCTCCGCCGTGTCAGCGATTAACCGTGTCGCATCTTCAACAGCAACCTCAAGAGACATCGGTTCTTGGACGATGCCCAACATCGCATCAATACCGGCTTCGTAAACGGCTTCAGCACCCTCAGCAATGCCGCCAGCAATTGCAATGACGGGGATATTGTGTGCTTTCGCTACCTTTGCGACCCCAACAGGCGTTTTACCAAACGCCGTCTGAAAGTCCAATTGCCCCTCACCTGTAAAAACGAGAGAAGCACCTTCCATGCGTTTTTCGAGTTTAACGGCATCAATCATAATATCAACGCCGAGTTTCAATTCCGCGTTGAGAAACGCCATGAGCCCCGCACCCAACCCACCAGCAGCACCTGCACCGGGGATGTTATTAAAGGATATCCCAAGCGTCTCGGTTAAAACCTTGTCAAAATGTCCGAGACATTCATCTAAGGTTTCAATCATTTCAGGGGTGGCACCTTTCTGTGGTCCATAGACGTGTGAAGCACCCTCTGGACCCGTCAATGGGTTGTTCACATCGCAAGCAACAACCGTCTCGGTTTCAGCAATAGCCGGATGTAAACCCGTTATATCTATTGACCGCAATTGCCCGAGGCTCCCACCGCCGCGTGGAATCTGTTTCCCATCTGCATCCAGCGAGCAGACACCAAGTGCCTCCGCCATTCCGACCCCACCATCGTTCGTCGCGCTACCACCAATACCGATAATCAAACGTCTGCACCCCGCTTCTAAAGCAGCGTGGATAAGTTGCCCGGTACCATAAGTAGTCGTGCGAAGCGGATCCCGTTCCTGCGGATTAACAAGCGTGAGACCGGAGGCGGATGCCATCTCAATAACAGCCGTCTTCCCATCTGCAAGGATACCAAATTTCGCCTCGACCTCGTTTCCGAGTGGCGCAAGCACACGACGCGTTTGAATGTGACCACCCGTTGCATCAACGAGGGATTGCACAGTCCCTTCGCCGCCATCCGCCATCGGCACTTTTTCAATAACAGCCTCTGGAAATACGCGACGGATCCCTTGCTCAATCGCACGCGCAGCTTCAAGAGCACTGACACTCCCTTTAAATGAATCAGGTGCAACTACAATTTTCATGACGGATAATTTATCACAAGCCTCACAACTTGTCAAGTTCCTACCGAAAAATTGCTTGACACCCAATGCAAATTTATGCCAAAATCATAGTATCGGAGGTAAGTGGAAATGAGAGACATCTATACTAAATTAGGCATTCGCTGGAGTGTCATAAGTGTTCTGATACTAATGTTCACCACACACGGATTCGCCGCCGTCGATCCGGCAACTGCTATAGCAGTTTGGCTCTTTGATGAAAAGAAAGGCGACCTCGCCAAAGACTTGTCGGAAAACGCGCTTGATGTGGAGCTCGGAAACGGTGTAGAATGGGCTGAAGGTGAATTTGGTGGTGGGCTGGAATTCGAGAACGGCAGCTTAGTTAACGCTGGCACTTCACCACTCCTAAACGTCGGAACAGAGAACTACTCTATAATGGCATGGTTCAAGTATTCCAAAACCTCACCCAATTGGCACACGGTCCTTATCCAAAAAGCCGATTTCGCCATGCCGAGACACGGCTATCTCTTGGGAATCCGCGGAGACCTCGATCCGAATAATAAAGGGAAACCCTTGTTTTGGTTTGGATTAGCGCAAGGCGCAGGTGTTCACCTCTTCGGTATATCCCCTATCAACGACGGAAAGTGGCATCATCTTGCCGCAACTGCCGATCGGAAAGGCGCGATGAAATTGTATCGAGATGGAAAATTCGAGGTTGAAATAGACATCTCGGCACACCAAAAACAGAATGAGGATAACCAAAAACCTCTCACACTTGGTGGTGAAGTTGGTGTCCCTTCTCGAACCCTTGCAGATGGCATAATAGATGAAGTCGCACTGTTCAACGTCGTCTTGACAGAAGATCAACTCACGGAAATTGCCGAAGCAGGCCTCGCACGGGCATTAGGTGCGGAAGCTGTCTCGCCAAATAACAAATTAGCTACCGCCTGGGGAAAAATAAAGACGAGGTAAACTGCTACCTTACGGTTGTATTATAAACGATACCCTCGCTAACGAGGTCTGCTCTTCAACAATGGGTTAAAATAGAAAAATAGGTGACACATGGATTGGAAACTAGAAACGACCGTCTCCGATGAACAAGTCGAATTTTACAAAGACAACGGTTATCTCACATTCGGACGTATCTTCACAAAAGAAGAATTAGACACACTCCGAGATTATGTGGACGATATGATCGAAAATTTGCCGGAAGGAAGACGTCCGGAACAGATGGACGTACCGCATTTTGAACATCCATTTCTGTTCAAATACCTGACACACTCCCGTGTGCTGAAGGTCATCGAACGGTTTATCGGACCAGATATCGTCCTCTGGTCGAGCCACTTTATCAGCAAACGGGAACACGACGGTATGGCAGTCCCATGGCATCAAGACGGCGTTTATTGGGGCAAGTCCCTTGAACCGATGCACGTTATCACGATGTGGTTAGCCGTCGATGAATCGACAGTTGAAAATGGATGCATGCGCGTCATACCCGGCAGCCACAGATTACGGGACCGCCGCTATGAAGAGGTCGATCGCACAAATAATCTCTTCGGGACCGAAGTCGTGGAAGCCGATTTAGATACGTCGAAAGTGGTTAATCTGGAGTTAGAAGTTGGTGAGTGTCATTTTCACGACGCATGGACCATCCACAATTCCAGTCCCAACGCCTCACAAAAACGTCGGTGCGGTTACACCATGCGCTACATGCCAGCAAACGTCCGTTATCCCGGCGCAGAGTGGCGGCGCAAACACTATATCTACTTGCTACAAGGCGAAGACAAGACAGATGGGTTTAATACCTACACGCCTGTCCCCGAATTCTAACGGTTCAAGAGCAACCTGGCCGTTGTAGCACAAACTGTTAGTTTGTGTCATTTTGAATATAACCGTCCCTTGTAGCACAAACTGTTAGTTTGTGTCATTACAGAGTCTCAAGAAAATGGAAAGGAAAAATCCATGCGTCCCTATTTTGACGTACATTGCCATATCGGTATGACGGTATCGCGTGCCCCAGTCGTTGGGCAAAGCACTGGAAAATGTCTGGCGCGGATGGCATCAGCGGGTGTTATCGGCGCGATTCCATGTCCAACAGCCGGCAGCCCCCAAGCACGCGGTGTATTGGACACACGTACACAACACGAAACAATCGCCAACGCATGTAAATTATATCCTGAACGCTTTCCGATTGGACTCGGAATCGCGGAAGTCCGACACGAACAAGCCGGCGTTGACGAATTAGAACGAGCGATACGGGACGACGATTTAGTCGGTTTTATGTGTCATCCAGGGTTGTCGGGACATTCACTCAGCGGTGAGCTCCACGGATTCCTTGAAGTCGTGGCAATGCACAACGGGCTGTGCCTGCTCCATCAGGCAGGTTCCACCCAGAACATCGCCGCTTACGCAAAGCGATTCCCATCGGTAACGTTTATTATTGGACACGTCTCCATGAACAAAGCCGGACACCTTGATGCAATAGCACAGTGCGCTAAGTCTGAGAACATCTGGTTCGACGTAGCACAGAAACCAGAAGGTGCAGACGCAAGTTGGGATCTGGTACATCTCATCAACAATCTTGGGAACGATAGAATCATGTTCGGCAGCGATCTACCCTATTACGATTTCCGGTTGGTACAAGCACAAATTGAGTCAGCACAACTCGATGATGAAACAAAGGAGAGAGTGGCTTATCAGAACGCAGTTCGGTTGGTCCAGCAATTTCGTGCCGATTGGACACCGACACTAACTCCCATAAAACCGCCTCAGGCATATTCAGATACTGAAATGTGGGATGCAAATGGCGCGCGACTTCGCTAATGGGCAGGAACGATATTTAACTGATTTGTACCGCAAACTGTCAGTTTGCGGACGCTACCTCTATGAACCACCCTCATCTAACCAAAAACCAACAACTATTTGACCACTTCAACGGCACGAATCCGACGACGAAGCACGAAAAGGTAGAAAACTATCAGCGCGATTTGGATAAAGAGTGACCAAATCCAATGTACGCTATAATCCGGTGAACCGCCAAATAGGGCTGTGCCGAGAATGTCGTAGTTCGCCCAAATCGAGACCAAAGCCACTTTGCTGGTGCGTGCCATCTCTTTAAGAACTTCATAAAGGACAATTGAGCCAAACCACACGGCGGAGAAACCGATGATGGCATAACGCGCATTTGTCGTCAGCGATGAAAACACGAGTATTAACAGCCCCGTAGACAGGATAATAATTACGGAATAGGCGATGATTGAAAAAGGAACCCAGTAGTTATCTTTCAGAAAAGCCGTGCCCGCTAATAGCGACTGTTCAAGAAATAATAACAACCCAGGGACCAACGTCAGGCAAGCCAATAAGATACCAATAGCAGCAAACTTACCAATTAAGTAATCTATCCACGAAATCGGTTTAGACAGATAAAGGGACAGCGTGTTGTTTTTCAGATCCGTAGCAATTAATCCCGAACCTCCGAAAACAGCAACCAAGGCGACGATAAATGTCGATGGAAATGGATAGATTCGGAACAGAAATTTTTGGAAAAATTCGCTATCAACCTTAATAAACGCGAACTCTACACCCGGGACCTGATTAATGATATAGATCAGTACTGCGTGGGCAAAGATGTACATTAAGGGTGGAACAGCGACAATCAATCGGACGATTTTGCGCTGTGCAAGCAGTTTCAACTCTGCCTTCGCAATAATCCACCACCGCGTATGACTTTGGGTTTTCAGCGTGCCTTCCCAATGTCGGTAGTTCTGTGTGTGAATAGGCATATTTTTTTCGTTTTCAGTTGTCGTTTAAGAAGTTTTCGTTTGAATTGGCTATCGGCTTTCAGCCATCGGCGTTTGGCTGGAAGGCTGCAAGGAAACCGTAAGGTTGAGTCCCTTCTTCCACCCTTCCCCTCTTCCATCCCAGTCTCTTGCTGACTGTTGACTGTTGGTAGAAACCATTCCCCTGACTGCTGACCGCTGACGGCTGACAGCCAGTTCAATACTTATAGATAGCAGTTCTCTCTAAGGTATCCGTGAACGGACCCTGTTTCTCAGTCTCGATTTCAACCACTATGACCCCTAAATGGGTATCGCGTTCCGGATCCTCCTCAATGAAGACGCGTGGGATCTCCGCCGTTAAGAGCCGATCCAGTCTATGGAGTTCCTGTGACCAACGAAGGTCAATTAGTCTGCCATCGTAGACTTTTCGATGCTTTGCACCATTACGGATGGAGTAGACTTTAGCATTGGTGGTAAAATCGGCTTCAGAAATCGTACTTACCCCAACACTCGGACTGAGAATGCTCTGGTTCCATATAAGCGGCGTGCCATTTCTATCCACCAAATAAATCCGTAAGTCGATCCTGTCAACGCGCGGATCCGATTGAAGTTCAATCCCCTCAAAATTCTGGATCACACCACTCCCACATGCAAAAATAAAAAGAACACAGATCCCAACGAGCACAACACTCCGCAATTTCAAATTCAAGCGAAACACACCTATTCTCCTCTTTTATGCCTCTTAGGGGCAGCTTGCAGGCTTCCCATAGCAGTCTGTTTCATCTATTATATCCTTTCTGAGTGTCAGAAGTCAATCCTATTTCTATAGCGAGCTTTAGCTTGCAACGCCGCCAAAATCAACCTTGAATCTTTTTCCAAAAGTGATATAATGACAACCATGACACCCACTAAAGTTTTAATCGGTTCAGAAAATAGCGTAAAAATTGAGAGCACACGGCAAAGCTTCTCACAATTTTTTAAACCCGTAGAAGTTCATGGATTATCCGCTGACTCCGGCGTTTCCCCCCAACCCTTTAACGAAGATACATTCACAGGTGCCAAGAACCGAGCTGAACAGGTAAAGCGTATCAACGATGAACAATACCTCAATGCTAATTTCTTTGTTGGTATCGAGGGCGGAGTTCTTCAACTCCATAACAGATACTTCCAATTCACTGCCATCTACATATTGGATCAACAACACCGAGAAAGTTTCGGCACAACCGGTATGTATGAATTGCCCAACTGGATAGTCGAGAAACTCCTAACAGGTACCGAATTAGCATACATCATTGACGAACTCGCTCAAGAGTCCAACACAAAGGAGAAACAAAGTGCCAGCGGATTATTAACAAACGGGGCGATAAACAGATTGCAAAATTACACACAAGCGATAACGTTTGCCTTAATCCCTTTCCTTCAAGAAGATCTCTATTTTTCGTTAAAGTAGCATAACATAAATTCCCTACAGGGAATTTCGGAGGGACCTCATGAAAGCTGCAGTCCTATATGAAACCGACACGCATCTAAAAATTGAAGAATTCGACTTACCGCGTCCGAGTGCAAACCAAGTCCGAGTGCGATTGGTCGCCAGTGGTGTCTGTCATTCCGATTGGCACGTCGTTAAGGGCGAGTGGCCTTTCGTCAAGTTACCCGTCATTCTCGGACACGAAGGGGCTGGCATCGTAGAAGAGATCGGAAACGATGTAACCCAAGTGCAGGTCGGCGACCATGTGATTCTCTCATGGAAACGGAACTGTGGATTTTGTGAGATGTGCCAGAAAGGGTATCCGAACCTATGCGCGCTCCCCGCTGACGGTTCAGGCAAACCCGCTATCAAAACAAGTGGACGTGAAATCGACCAGATGTCTGGACTCGGAACCTTCGGTACCGAGACACTCGTCCCCCAAGACGCTGTGGTTCCTATTGATAAAGATATGCCATTCGCACAAGCCGCGTTAATTGGATGTGGCGTGATGACAGGGGTCGGCGCGGCCATCAACACCGCACAAGTTACCCCAGGCAGCTCGGTAGCCGTTTTTGGATGCGGTGGGGTCGGACTCAATTGCATACAAGGTGCTGCGCTCTCTGGTGGCGAACCAATAATCGCTGTCGATGTGTTAGATAACAAACTCGAACTCGGCAGACAGTTCGGTGCTACGCATACCGTTAATGCCGCTGAAGTAGACCCCGTAGCACAGATTAAAGAGATTACCGATGGGCGCGGGGTCCACTATGCATTTGAGGCAATCGGTCTAATTGGCGAAACCTTCCGGCAAGCGATCCTCTGTACGCGGAGTAGAGGCGTGACGGTCTTCGTCGGACACGCACCAGAGAACACGCCTGTTGAATTTGACGCACGGATGCTGATGCCCGAAAAAATGGTCATCGGTTCGATGTACGGGACCGCGCGCCCACATGTAGATTTCCCGCGTTTGGTTTCGCTCTATAAGGGAGGACAACTCAAACTGGACGAACTCGTCACGCGGACGTATCCGTTGGAAGGAATAAATGATGCATTCGAGGCATTAGCAAGAGGCGAAGTCGCACGGAGTGTGCTAGATTTGACTTAATAGAGACTATTTAAGAATACGCGCCATCCGCTCACGAATCCATGCCTTGTGTTCAGGATGCGTGTGAATATAGAACGCGCCGTTCTGTATAGCATTATAGACATGTTCCGCCACCTCTGTAGGAGACAGTCCTGCCTCCATCTCGGCGCGGGTATTCCGGGAACCGCCGATCACTATATCACGCGATTTCTCCACTGGATTTTGCAATGTGTCCGGTCGGTTCCGAGCAGATTCCAAAATCCCTGTGCGAACCCATCCGGGACACAACACATGTACTTGAATATTCGCGCCTTCCTGTGCCAACTCATCAGCAAGGGTCTCCGAAAGTACGACGACCCCGTGTTTACTCACCTTGTAGATGCCTTCGCCACTGCCTCCCACCAAACCCAAGATAGAGGCAGTGTTCACAATATGACACTCGTCCCCTTGTTCAAGCATGCGCGGCACAAACGACCGGATGCCGTGAATTACGCCCCATAGGTTAACGCCCAACACCCATTCCCAGTCGGCGAGCGTATGCTCCCAGACAGGACGGCTACAGACAACACCCGCATTGTTGCAAAGGATATGCACCGCACCGAAAGTGTCCAGTGTCTGCACAGCAAGATTTTCGACATCATCGGGATTTGAGACATCCGTTTTGACAGTGAGAACCGTCGCACCTTTAGTCCTTAAATCCGACGCAAGTTCGGCTAACGGTTCCGTCTCAACATCGGCGAGAACGACTTTCATACCTTCCGCAGCAAACCGTTCCGCCAATCCTCTCCCAATGCCGCTCGCTGCACCCGTAATAACAGCAACATCTTGCATGACGTTCGTATCCCCGCATTAAATTAGCAACAAAATCTAAGCCTGAAACGAAGTGGAAGGGTTTTTGCTTGGATGTTTCTTCAACTCTTTGGCAGAAACTGTTCAATACCCAGTCCACGTCATTTCACCGCAAGGTAAGTTTAAAAATCCGCTTGGCGTTGTTGATGATATTCCTCTAACGCCTGATTCGCATTCACAATCGTCTCCAATTTCTCAACGAGTACATCAATGTATTTGCCCGGAAAAGCGAAGTAGAAATCATCGTCAGAAAGTGCGGTATAGACGCGGTTGCCGATACACCCTAAACTACTTGCACCTCGACCCGATTGTAGCACAGCAGGAATCACAGCACAGGTCGGTCTGCCCATGACCCCGTTTTCAGTGCCGATACCCGCAGCAGTCGCGGCTTCCGCTAAGAGCATCATCTGTCTCGGTGTCCCAGAGATAATAACGACATCCGGTGTGCCAGATGCATCTGCTAACGGGGCATAGACCGCACTCTGGAAAGGGTCTTCGCGTCGCGGAATACCGGGGACCTCCTCCATAGAAATGTAGCCGAGTTCGCCCATCAGTCCGAGGGTGTTTTGAAGTTCTTCGGCTTGTGTGGGTGGGAGTTCAACGTTGTGGGTATAACATCCGATTGGACAATTGTAGTGGTCGGATGCTTCGGTATAGAAGGTTCTGCCTTCTGCGGCGCGTCGCCAATAGGTGCAGCCGGAGGCTTCAACTTTCTCGGTTTGTGGAACATTATCAGGGCGTGTTTCGTGGAATGTTATCGCAACAGGCGCAGTTTCCAAATTGAGGAGCTGCTGGATTTGATCTGACATTTTTTTCCTTTATAAGATGAATGCTAAATGTGAATCGGAGCAAACTGCCCTTCGGTGGGTTCTGCTCAGCAGAACCACGCTTCAGTGATCCGAGGCGCGGATTGATGCTGATTATGGCACGACGGAACGTCCCGACTACCCTGCATATCGGCAGCGAGTGTCCATATCCGATAAAAGGTGTCAAGGGCATCTACACCGGCGCGCGCGTCGTTTTCAACGAGGGCATTGACAGTCTTATGAAGCTCATCCATTCGCGGATCCGGGTGTGCCCACACGTAACTGAAGGCGGCTTCATCAAGTTCGAGTGAAAGTTTTTGCGTCTCGGAACGGTTGAGTAGATATGAACCTGGTGGAATTAGCAACCGAACGGCATACTGTACCGGGTCCACGTGATAAACAAGACGGTGCGTATCAACAAATTGGAGGATTTCAAGATAGTCGTCTAAGGCAGTCCACGGCGTGAACGGCACCCATGTCGGACGTAGCGCGATCCCGGCTCCGTGAACGATGTCAATCGCTTCCGCTACATCGGCGCGTGTATGCTGCTTCTCCAAAATTGTCAACACCTGTTCGCTAAGCGATTCCACAGCAGAGATAATAAACCGGCATCCAAGTTGTGCGAATTCTGGAAACAGTGCTCTATTTTTCAGAATGTGTTCAATCTTGGTTGTAAAATCGAAGGTAAGACTCGGAAAAGCTTCGTGTATTGCGCGGAGAATGCGGAGTCCGTGCGTCGGACCGTTGAGAAAATCCGGGTCCCCGAATGTAATATGCGCAGCCCCTTCTACCACCTGTTCGCGTATCTCAGCGAGCACCGTGTCGCGTTGTACAGCAAAAAACCTACCTTCATAAACCGGAGGTATCGGGCAGTGTGTGCAGAGATGCTTGCATCCGTGCGTTGTTTCTGTATACCCGACCGTTCGCACCTCGCCGTTATTTTCAAATTGCGCGTACATCTCCAGGGACGGCAGTTCCGCAATCGGGAAACCGACTTCCTGTGTTTCAGTCCCTTTCCCATCAACAAAAGATTGCATCAGCGCAATAAGTTGTGTTGATGCTTCACCACGGATACAAAAATCCACGCCGTGCGAAAGCAGGTAGTCTGCATTGAGTTTAGCGTAAAGTCCGTACATGCAGATAATGACATCTGGATTGACTTCTCGGATACGGGGCAAGAGATGAACGCCGAGTCGCAGTGCCGTATGCATCGGCACAGAGATCCCGATGAAACGTGCACGCGCAACCTTTTCAAGGTCCAACGGTTCCACAGCAATGTCAATCACATCAGGAACAAACCCCGCTGCTTCAAGAGCGCGAAGGGGACGGGTTAGCCCAATGGGTCGGTGTCCGAGTTCGTAGCAGGATATTAAGAGGACTGCACCAGGGGCGTGCATCGCTGAGGGGGTTAGCGTTTCCCTTCTCATGTTAAATAGGATAACACGCCATCGGAGAATTGGCAATAGAATAATCGGTGTAGACTGGATTAACTTCTAACAACACATCAAGCACATCTACCGCGCCAGCCGCCGCAGAATGTTATGCGTAATCTGTTCAACCGCTGCATCGCCACCTGCCAATCCGTGCGACCAATCGGTTGTGGCAGCCGTAAAGACCGTCCCGGCTTTTGTATAGATGCCCATCGTTGCAGCACCCGTCCTTCCTCTCTCCCAACGTTCGTACCACTCACAATCATCGGAATGCCAACGTACAGGAGCCGTCGCAAGAATCGTGAAACCATCAGGCGTGCCATCGCGATAGGTCGGAACAGGCAGACCATCTTCAAGCGTCCACTCACATCCGTCACACTCGTAGCCAACGATGGTATCCGCCCCACCGAAAGTGTCATCTTTCGCGAGGTCTGTACCCTCAAACACCCAATGCTCCGGACGATGGACAGTGTACTCCCCTGGACCATCCATAAACTGCCCGTGACTCAAGTGATAACCGCCTTGAAGGAAACCGACACCCGTCAATTCGTTTTCAGGACGACCCACCAGATAGTGACTCCAGAGCGTACTGAGGGTACTGTAATCATCGGTTTTATAAACCGGATCCTGATTGTAGGTTTGCTTCCAACAGACCAAGGCTCTGCCATCGTCTTCAGAGCGTACCTGCCAACAGACGGAATTCCCGCTGAAGAAGGCAGCGTTCCCGCCGTTCGCGATAAACGCCTCAAGGTGATCGCGCATCGGAGCAGACCAGTATTCATCATGCCCGACACTCAACACGAGTCTGTAATGTTCCAATATCTTAGGGCGGAACTCCAGATCGCTATTTGCCGCATAATCAAGGATATACCCGTTCTGCTCCGCCCAGACAATAAATGGCAATTCCCAATTTCTGAAAATACCGCGCGTCGGTCGGTCAAACGAAACGCGGTTGCCTTGTATCTTGCTCTTCCCGTGATATCCGTAAAGACTGAAGCCACCCCAATTGTTGTACGCATTGTAGGTGTTGGTGGAGAGCTGAAGGAGAATAGAGGTGTTCGCTCCCGGTTTCGCAGGACGGACAATAAAGAAGAGCGTACTCTCAGCCGTACGACGGTTCCTATAAATGTCCTCGCCACCGCCATCCGTTGCACGAAGTGTGCCTTCATAATAACCGCTCTGCCACGTTTCAGGAACTTCAAGCGTAAAAACAGGGGACCATCCACATCCCTGCGATGAAACATCTTCGGGAATCGGTTGCGCTTCACCGGGCAGCTCCGTTTGACGCCAGACAACCTCGCGCGTCGCACCGATGCGCGCAATCTCAAGTGAATAGTTCTCCGCACTCGTTGAAATGTGGAACGCAATCTCGTCACCGGGAGCATAACTGAGTTGGTGGGTGTATCCGTCAATATAGAGCGGTCTAATCTGGTTCTCGGTCTGCGTTAAAGTCGCCATTATGTTGCTCCTTTGATGTATCCGGTATCACAGCATTGGATGAAATATCAACACTCTCAAAGCTATTCTTTTGACTCTTTTTATTAAGTATGCTATTATTTTTACAACTTTTTTGCTTTTTGTCATCTTAATTTTCAAACGCTGGGATTAAACAAACACATGAACACCAATCAAAAACAGTCAACCCCATTATCGCCTCAACAGATGGATCAGTGGGAAAACGATGGTTATTTGCTCCTAAAAGATGTCGTTCCGATGTCCGCTATCAACGGTGTGCGGGACAGTTTTGCTCGCGTCGTAGACGGTATAATTCGCGAATTGAAAGAGGACGGAATTATTGAAGATGAAGGGACAGAACTCCCTTTTGAAACACGATTCTCACAAGTCGCAGGCGAACACGCCAACCGCTTCGGTCGTTCTTGGCGCAACCAAGTCGCGACCTCCGAAATTTTCGATATACACCACGCCGCGCCACTCGTGGACGCAATAGGACAACTCACAGGCACAGATGTCATCGGACACCCTGTTTTCAATGCCCGTCCTAAACTCCCCGGTCAGCAACTGACCGTCGTACCGTGGCATCAAGACAGCGGCTATTTTGGAACAGTCAGCGAAACTTCACTCATCCCGACTGCGTGGATACCACTCGTGCCAGTAGATGAAACCAACGGTTGTCTACAAGTGGTCGCAGGTTCACATCGGTTAGGCGTAGTCAATCATCACACAGAAGAACGAGAAGGGAAGTTTCTTGAAGTAATGGATGAACTCATCGAGGATTCTCGTATTGTCACGTGTCCAATGGAATTAGGGGACGCTTTAGTCTTTCACAACCTGACGCTTCACCGATCACTACCACACACCACAAGCGAGATGATCCGCTGGGCAATTGACATTCGATATCTTCGTGATGGCGATCACCCGGGCACAATTTATTGGAAAGACCCCGATTTCAAATGGGTTATCCATAGCGAAACGCAACCCGTGACACCCTTCACGCAATGGCTTGAAATGTGGTAAGCCCCAAAAACAAGGCAACGAAGGCTTTTAAAAAATTGCCTCAAGTCCAATCCATGCAGCGCGGGGTGCCCCCGGAGACAGAAAACGGGCATCCTCGAATTCGTCTCCTAACACCTCGTCCGCCTCCCCGAAGAGACCGAAGGTTTCATACCGGTCATCAAAAAGGTTGTTCACCTTAGCAAATACAGAAATATTACCCCAAAACGTATACCTACCACGCAGATTCACAATGCCGTAACCTGGAATCTGATCGATTAAATTTCCCTCGTCGCCACGAAAAACCTGGCTGGAATTGATAAGGACATTCGCACCCAAAGACAGCGCATCTGTTACAGCAAACGTCACATCCGCCTTGAGGTTGTGTTGCGGGACCCCAGGAATGCGGTCGCCTTGCTCGACTTCTATTTCGCCGCCGTCTGCTTCAGGGTGGTTGGGGCTGCTGACCGTCAAATCGGTCTCGAAAGTCGCTGAAATGTAAGTATAGTTAAGCAACCCCTGTAAGCGATTAAAGAAACTACCTCCGATATTTAGCTCAACACCTTGACGGAGGGTTCGTGCAACGTTTTCAAAATAGCCTTCGTTGGTCAATGCGCCACTGCTAATGAAGATAAGGTCATCAAAACTCGTCGCCCGAAAGAAGTCGGCGTTCCATGCGAGCCCCCCTAATTCACCCCGTACTCCCGTCTCCCACGTCTTCGTTATCACCTGATCCAACGGCGGATCGGCAACGAAAGCGTTGGGCAATTTACAGGGGGCTTCAGGATCTGCACACGTCAACTCCACAGGCGTAGGCACACGCGACGCTTCACTGTAGCTGCCATAGAAGGAAAGAAGATTATGAAACTGATAGGTTAAACCCGCCGCTGGATTGAAGCGACCAAAAGTGTGGTCCCCATTGAGTTCGACACCAATTTGATCCCGTAATATAATCTCAGTGCTGTTATAGCGTCCAGACAGCGTGAGATGTAGGCGCGGTGTGATAGAAAAGGTGTTCGTCCCGTAGATACCCATATTCTGAACCGTGGTCTCAACATCCACAAAAGATTCGCTTTCAAAGATACCGCTACCTACCGTTCCTCGATCCGGGGTCAGACTTGCCAACTCGGTTTCGGAATTGAACAGAGCCCCACCACGGTCAAAACTCGCGCCAACAATGAGTTGATTTTCACGACTGGCGATAGGACTCGTGAAGGCTACCTGTAAGGTTGCTCCATAGCCGCCTTGACGCGTCTGACTCGTATTATTTGTAGCGTTGAACCCACCTTCGTCATCATCGTCGTTATCCTCATCATCAATCTCAGTCTCTTCGTCATCCGCATCATCAATTTCAATCTCTTCGTCGTCCGCATCGTAACCGTTCTCAGAAAGACGGACATCGTTTCCAAACTGATCCTTTATACGCGCCTGGTCTGCATCTTCACCAACGCATAGAAAACCTTCATTTTCAGGATCTTCGCAAGGCTCAAAATCTGTATCGTCGCCATTGAAGGTCTCAACATTGTTACGCCGGTAGTAAACCGTACTCGCCAAAATGAGGTTGTCCGACCACGCATGACTGCCCCGCAAATTTGCCATGAGCATATTGTTCTCTGTCCTGTCTGGATGCGTAAACACAGCATTCCGTTCCGTGTTAAGAAGATCAATCGGTAATGCACCGTTGCCCAATAATTCGTTATCTGCTAACGTCAGGCTCAAGTCCAGTGTAGAAGCGTTTTCTTTCCAACCGATGTTGCCAAACAACTGCCGGACCTCAGAAGGTGAGAAATCGCGCCAACCGTCCTCCGCAAAAAAATTACCACTGAGAAAATAACTCAATCGCTGATTATGACCCCCACTCGAAAACTCAGCGGCTCTGCGTGTGAATGAACCGCCATAGACTTTCACGCCGTGACCGGGGTGTGTAAAGCCGGTCTTCGTCTTCAGAGAGAGCGCACCGCCAAGTGTGTTCAAACCGAAAAGCGGATTTGATCCAGACATCAAGTTGATGCTGGCGATTGCAGATTGCGGAATGACATCCCAATTCACCGTGTCACCAAATAGTTCGTTAACACGTGTACCATCTTGATAAGTAGCCAATCCCTGGGGTAATCCGAGCAAAGGAGAAGCCGTAAAACCGCGAAAGCGAACATCAGGCTGGAAAGGATTGTTTTGCGCCTCGTTAATATGCACACTGCCTAAGTTACGACTGATGAACTCGGTAAGGTCCAAACTCTGGAAAGCATCAACCGCGGCACTATTCGCTGTTTGGATATTGGCAGGCACTTTATCTTTCGGAAGTCCAACACCGTGGATCGGTGTCACACCAATAACCTCAATTGGTTCTAATTTCACCGGTTCTTCTTCTGAATAGATTAACGTTCCTCCAAAGATAAGTAGAAATGTAAACATACAACTGAAAATCCTGAACAAAATATTGGATGAGGTCATTTCTCACTCCTTTCAGTTAGTGGTGAACATGCTATATCTAATGGATGGACTTTAGTGTCGGTACATGCATGATATACTGCGATCCACTTTTACGCAAGGGAAACTTAACACTTTAGACCTAACAAGTATCGTGAAACGGAATGCTGGGCCACTCTAAAACAGACACGAAATATCTTGCATTTTTCTCAAGCATCAGGCATAATGACATTTAATAAATTGACGAGGATAAAAAATTATATGAAACGTGTGCCTTTCCAAACTTTACAAGACGAACTTTATCGTGTGCTCGCGAGCGTCGGGTTTACCGATGAGCGAGCAATGTTATGTGCAAGGCTCTTTGCTGAAAACCAACGGGATGGCGTGTACTCACACGGACTCAATCGCTTCCCCGGATTCGTCGCTGGACTGGAGAGTAAGCAAATTAACTTCCGAGTAAAACCAGAAAAAATCGAGAGTTTCGGGGCATTAGAACGGTGGGACGGCAAGATGGGGGTCGGGCTTGTTAACGCACATTTCTGCATGCAACGCGCAACGGAACTCGCAAATATCCACGGTATCGGATGCGTCGGGCTTTCAAACACAAATCACTGGATGCGAGGCGGTGCTTATGCTTTGCAGGCAGCAGAAGCCGGACACATTGGAATATGCTGGACAAACACAACCCGACTCATGCCGCCGTGGGGTTCTGGAGAAAAAAAGATTGGGAACAATCCCATGGCAATTGGTATTCCGAGAGAAGGTGGACATATTCTGCTCGATATGGCGATGAGCCAGTACTCAAACGGGAAGTTAGAAGTGTTGCAGCTGCAAGGAAAAGAATTACCTCTACCCGGCGGATACAACACCCATGGCGAGCTAACTGTTGACCCGGGCGAAATTCTTGACTCCGCGAGAGCCCTCCCTATCGGTTACTGGAAAGGGTCCGGATTGGCTTTGGTACTCGATACAATGGCATCCCTTATATCTGGTGGACAAGCCACACACGACATCGGAAAGCAGGGATCCGAATACGCCGTTTCTCAGGTGTACATCGCGATGAACGCCATTGGGATGATGGGACAAGCAGCTTTGAACGAGAAAGTAACAGCCATTATTGACGATTTCCATACATCAGTCCCCTTAGATGAAAATGAAAGTGTGCGATATCCAGGGGAAGGCATGTTACGGACACGACAAGAGAGCCTTGAAAAAGGGGTCCTCGTGGATGAGACACAGTGGCAAGGGTTGTTGAAAATGAACAGTTCTTAAAATTAGCCCGAGAGGCATAGCTTGGAACGAAGTGGAAAGCGGATATACGTAAAGGAACGTCCAAAAACCAACCCATCTAACCGAACCGCAAGGAAAAGTAAAAAATTTGGCTTGCACTCTTTTGGTATTGGCGTATAATACATCTTAACACGGAATTTTCAAGGCACATGCTACATTAGTACAAATTGAACTTGGGAGATATAGCTCATGAGTTTACGAGCAGGGATTGTCGGTTGTGGCGGAATTAGTCGGAGTCACGCCGGTGCGCATGCGAACTTAGAAGGAGTGGACCTCGTCGCGATGTGCGACATAAACCGTGAAGCACTTAACAATCGCGCCGATGAATACGAGGTCTCACATCGATATACCGACTATGAGGAGATGTTCGCACGCGAAACACTCGATCTCGTGAGCGTCTGCACACACGCACCGTTACATGCACCGATCGCGATTGCTGCCGCACAAGCAGGTATCCACGTCTTATGTGAAAAGCCGTTGTCTGTCGATTTAGAAACAGCAGACAAGATGCTCGTGGCATGCCGGGAGGCAGGTGTGCACCTGGCAGTCAGTCATCAGTTCCGCTTTACACCGCTCTTCCGGCACGCGAAATCCTTGATTGACGCCGGAAAAATCGGCGAACTCCGCTCCATACGCGAAGTCGGCAAAGGACGCGAAGCCGGGTTCGAGTTGATGGAGATGGGAGTCCACTATTTTGACGAGATGGATTTCTTTCTCAACGGTATCTCTTGGATCCAAGCGCATATCACATATCAAGGACACGACGTGACGGAGGCGGACATTATGCACAGCAGTGAGTTGTGTAAAACCGACCGGCGTGATAACGGTATCGTTGCGGGGGATACGATGCTCGTGCATATCGGCGGCGGAAATAGTGCCTACGGCATTATGGAACTTTACTGCCGCGAACCTCGACACGGGTGGATGATGGGACCACACCTGCTCGGATCAGAAGGGCAATTGATGATTAAACCACACCCAGAGACCGGTATAGACGAAATGTGGTACTGCCCGTTTGATGTATCGTTTGCCGCACATACACCCACATGGGAACAGATAGAACTTGACGCATCAGCGTTCATAATCTCTGGAAAAGCGTGGCAGTCGCGCCACACCATCTGGAGTGCCAAAAACATACGAGATGCTATTTTTAACGAAAATCAACCGGAACTCGGTGGACGTAATGCCCTTACATCGCTTGAGTGCGTGAGTGCAACCTACGTTTCTCATTTCAGTGGAACAAAAGTACAACTACCACTAAAGGAGCGGAGCCATCCGCTTGTAAAACGTCTTAGTATAGGAGTCACAAATTAAATGAAACTCACATTTTTTAACGATTACCAACTCGGTGTCCTAACAGAAGACGGGATTGTCGACATCAACGATGCCCTCAGCGGCATCTCTTACCATACGCCGCAAGAACTGATACGAATGGTAATTGAGGATTTTGATAATCTATGTCCGAAAATAGAAGATGCCGTTGAAAACGGATCTGCTGTCGATTTGGACAGCGTCAGCCTCAAAGCACCCGTCCCGCGACCGGGGCAACTCGTCTGCCTCGCAGGGAACTACATCGAACCAGATAGTCCGTCTCGCGGCGAATTCAATGCCTTTCTGAAGTCTCCAACCGGCATCATTAACACAACGGATACAGTCGAACTGCCAGAGGCAGACGTAACCGTCTTCCACTTTGAACCGGAATTAGCGATTGTTATCGGTAAAACGGCAAAACACCTCACTGAAGAAAATGCGTTAGACTGCGTATTCGGGTACACGCAGTTCATTGATGTCTCCGCACGTGGATTGCCCGGCGGCTTCTTTTTAGGGAAAAGCTGGCATACGTTTGCACCGATGGGTCCCGCTCTCGTTACTGCTGACGAAGTGGACGACGCGAACGCACTCGGCGTGCAACTGTGGATTAACGACGGCCTGCAACACGATTTCTCTACCAATTCCATGGCACGCTTCATCCCAGAACTGCTCGCAGAGGTAACCAACGTGGTAACACTGGAACCGGGAGATGTCGTATCAACGGGAACACACCACGAAGCACTTACGGCAGTCGGGGACGGAGACACAGTCCGATTATCAGTAGAAGGTTTCGGCCCAGAGTTAACGGTGTCCGTACACGACCCTCTAAAACGGACAACATGGCGCGGTTAGGACATTCTCGTATTTTTCAAACACTTGGAACTCACTTTTGAATCAAGTTTTATCCCAGAGGCATTCAATTTTCCAATAATTCTGATTTTTCTGTTGAAGCACTTCTTGCTGGAGGAGCTTGTGTTCGCGATGCCACCGCGAGAATGGTGAAAAAAACCGACAATTGAATGGCTCTGGTTTCATCCAGGGCCATTCAGTTTTCCGACAATTTGGGTCTGGAAGCCCGAACTTGTTCGGGAAAAGTGTGCTATCCCGAATAAATTCGGGCATCCGGAAACGGGAAGGCTTTATGTAAGTAAACTTACCTCTTAAAACTAAATGGCCCTGGGTTTCATCCTTTTTTTCTTGACAAAAAACATTCCATCTGTTACAATAGTTTTAAATTATACTATCAATACCTTTTGAAAAAGATAAAGATTTAGAATTCCGAACTACCTACATATTTTTTAAATTGTATTATTGATGAATGGCGTAAGTTCCATTGATAGAAAAAGCTAACTTGATCGCGAAAGAGGTAACTGATATGTTAAATTCCCTATTTTCAAACCGCCTGTTCCTTGGAGGACTTGTGCTTTGCGTATTCATCTTTGCTATTGGAAGTTATATTTGGAGTCAACGTATTCAACATGAAACTCAAGAACGCGAAGAGGCAACTCAGCAGTTTCTCCAGCAATTGGAGACAGCGAAAGCAGATTCTGCGAATACGCAGTCCAGCAAAGAAGAACTTCCCCAGTCTGAAGAAACAGAAGTAGTGCGTCTTGAGAAAATCAACGGCGACAGTCCAGAAGATTCACTTGAGCCTCCAGCTGAGCAAGTGAATGATAGCGAAGTGCTATCTCCATTAGAAGAAGATCCTCTAACAATAGAAAATAAGATACCTAAGGAACGTGCCTCTCAATTTGGGTTTGGTCCATATCCGGAGATCCCATTAGACTTTCCTCTTCCAAACATTTGGGATCATGTTGAAAATCTATATGTTGATGACCCAGAGTGGGCCAAAAACACAGAACTACTGACTCGGGTGCGCATCAAACTCTGGAACGAAGGCTCGCGGACACTTGGTGTTCAACTTTCACCCACAAGTGGATTAGTTTACCCAATTTATCCCAACACTGCCTACGTTAGATGGGCCGACGAGGTACTCGAAGATGGCACTATGAACCGAATCGCTACAAATGTGCTGGGAGGCCCAGACGTAGCACAATACGCCCCCGATTTGCATGATGGAATAGTCCCGCCCGGTATCACCATCATTGAAATGCCTGAAGGGGGAATTGACCCATATCAATTCCTGAATTTGCAAAGGAGGTAAATTATGAAGAAAATATTTTGTTATCTGCTCACCCCTGTGCTTGTCGCAAACTTATCCTTACTGGCATTTGCAGAGCAAGATGTTGACACAGATGGTCCACTTACTGCTACTGCATCAAGACGTCACAATGGCAAAGCAAGAACGACTGCCTACTCATCTGTGTCCAGCGGAGAGTATGAAATGCAAAACGGATGGTATGTTTTGAATGTAAGCGTTCCAAATCCTGCTACACCTCCTCCCTACCAGAAACATCAAAATTTCACGCAAGGAACTGTATTTGACAGTCTTTTTGCCGCGGGAAGGCACCGTGATATGAGTAAAACGTCTGCTTCAAGTACTATATCTGGACATGACCAGGATGGAAACTACCATAGTGCTTCTGCTTGGGTCCGCGATAGTTAACAGCAGTAGCGATACCTTGCATTCACTGTTGGGGTCCGTTTGAAAAATGTGGATTACGGTGTAGTATAGTATTTCGTCAACTTCGAATTTGAGGTCAAGTTCGTAGTAGTGCGATTTATCGCACGTCTGAAACGGGCAATGAATTGCCCTACTACGAACTACCTGTCAGTTTAGATGTGACAGACTACCAGTGCTGTTTTAGGTTTGCGTTCATGAATCGTAGGTTGGATTGGTTATGAAGGAAATTCAACATATTCGGGAATTCTTCTTGGAATTCTAAAATCCACTTGTCGTTCAATTTATTGTACGTGTGGATTCACAATGAATCACGCGCTCACAAACTGACAACAACGAAAGAATATACTAATTTCAAGACAAACAAAGTATCAGGTGACAAGGAATTATTTCAGTCAAAATGGTCCGGACAGGGCTTCAGTACTTGCCGGAAGTAAAAGGAGAAGCAATGAATACAAAACCCAGAAACATAGCCGTGCTGGCTGTCCTCACGATTGCCTGCGCGTGGATGGCAGGTTGTGCTGGCTGTAATCCTGAACCGGTACCCATGGGAATGAACCCGACACAGGGACCCGAAACGGGTGGGACAACCGTCCAGATTACCGGCGAAAAATTTGACATGAAAAACGGTGTGACTGTAACGTTTAACGGTATAAACGCTCAAAGTGTGACTGTCCCCAGTGAAACACAAATTACGGCAGTGACCCCCGGCGGCACGGCAGGGCAATCTGTGACTGTCGTTGTTACCAACAAGGGAAAACCTGAAGTACCCGTCACGCTCTCACAGCAATTTACCTATACCGACGCGACACCGCCGACTGTGACAATGAACGAACCGACAGACGGCACAGTTTTTTCTGAATACGAAGATTCACTCGACGTGATGAATAGCGTGTCTGTATCGTTTAGCGAACCGATTGACAGTAACAGTGTCACTGTGGATGTAGCCGTCACAAAAACCGAAGATTCGATGAGCGAACCGATGGACGGAACCCTGTCAGGCACGGTTACCGGAAGCGGGGATTCTGTGACCTTCACATCCGATATGCCGATGCGTGCTGGCCGTATGTATACCGTTACCGTCTCTGGTGCTGCTGACATGGCTGGCAATGTCCTCGAAAATTCACACAGTTTTAGTTTCAGTATCACCAGTCCTGAAGTCCTTTACAAATATCATGTCCGGGAAGAAGATATTCAGGAAGATAACGGTGAAGCTGCTCTGAAGCGCATCGCTGCACGTCCTGAGATTTTTGATAACGCTGAGATGTGGGAACGGTTAGTTACCGCCAACCAAGATGCCTACATTTTTGATCGGACAAGACTGCGTGCAGGACAGCTGCTAATTATTCCACGTGGGCGCGCTTGGGGCGACAAGTAAGCAAACCGTTAAAGAAGTCAAAAAGCCGTGTACCCGTTACACGGCTTTTTTATTTTCTAAATACTACAAACCGGCGGAGGTGCCTATGTTTGGCACGCAAAGAGATTTCAAGAACCGTATCGCCGAATATCAAAGCAGTTTGGTAGGTATCAAACACCTTCATCAATTATCGCCAATGCGTCCGAAGCCGAACCGACCAATTACTGTCCATGTAACGACCTCCGGTGGCATCGCTTACGACTCAGTTCGTTGTTGGATGAATGCAAATGGTGAAGAAACAATATTCAAACTCACGCCAAGTGAATCGATATGGAATAGACTTGAATGGCGATATGTCCGCCATTGGTACGGAGAAATTCCGCCGCAACCAAACGGAGCAATAGTGCACTATAAGATTGGTGGACATGTTTTGGGTTCAAATAACTGGGTCTTCGCCGATAACCAAGCGCGAGTCCTTTCGGAAGCAACAGAGTTTGCGATTTCGGTGGACGATTACGACACCCCGCTCTGGGTCCGGGATGCTGTTATCTATCACATCTTCCTTGATCGATTCTATCCGGGGGACGGCGCACCGTGGAAGAAACCAACAAACCTCTCTGGGTTTTTTGGTGGCACGCTTCGCGGGGCAATTCAGAAACTTGACTACATTCAATCGCTCGGTTGCAATGCTGTGTGGCTCTCACCGCTCTTTGCAAGCCCGACCCACCACGGCTACGATGCAACAAATTATTACACTGTTGAACCCCGATTCGGTACGAACGCAGAACTGATAGAACTCATTGAAAAAGCACATCAGCGCGACATGCGTGTTATCCTTGATTTTGTCGCCAATCATTGGTCGAACCATCATCCGACGTTTCAGGCAGCACAACGCGATCCAAACAGTGAATATCGGGGGTGGTATACATGGCAGCGGTGGCCCGACGAATACACAAGTTTCTTCGGCGTGAAGGGGATGCCGCAACTCAATCTAAAGCATAAACCGGCAAGTGACTATTTACTGGAATGCGCACAGCATTGGCTACGCAAAGGCGTTGATGGCTATCGGCTTGATTATGCACCAGGTCCTCCACACACATTTTGGGCAGATTTCCGTCAAGCTTGTAAAACGGTGAATCCTGACGCTTTCTTGTTTGGAGAAGTGGTTAGTCATTCAGAAGCGATAGCGTCTTATGTTCCACATTTCGACGGGTGTCTTGACTTTTTGCTTGCGGACGCGCTGCGGGAAACTTTTGTTCTTGAGACTTCAACCTTATTGGAATTCGAGGCTTTTTTAGCCGCACACGAGACCTATTTCCCCAAAGACTTCGCACTCCCTGCTTTTTTAGACAACCACGATATGACGCGTATTCTCTACCTGGCGGGGGAGGATAAAGCAAAGGTGCGCTTAGCAGCATTGGTACTCTTTACACTTCCCGCACCACCTGTAATCTACAACGGTACGGAGACAGGAGTCTCACAACGGAACCCACTCGGGCGTTTTGAGGAGGCACGGTTGCCAATGTCGTGGGGGGATGAAGCGGACAGAGATTTATTAGGTTACTTCCGACGTTTGGGGGCACTACGGAAACAGTTTTCAGTGCTTGCTTCTGGTTTGCGAAAGATTGTTCATCTGAACGTTCAGAAAGGGACTTACGCGTATCTGCGCACTTCAGAAACGGATTCTATCCTAATCGCCTTGAATACGAGTCGGCGTTCTCAGACGATCGATCTCCCAATTTCATTGGGGCATCATCGTGATTCAAAGACCGCTCCTGCCTTGGAAGATCGCCTCAATGGAAACCCTGTGACAGTATCAGAGGATTCCATAAGTATTTCATTGCCAGCTCAAAGTGGAGCGTTTATCGTCTGAGATGTAGTGTAGAAAATAAGAAGGGGACCGACAACAACAGAATGTTGCTATCGATCCCTTTTTTAGGAGTGTTATGGGCTAAAACTACTGGGCATTACCACCATTAGCTTCGTCCATGTCGTCTGCTGTCGTATCATCTGCCATGTCTGCCATGTCGTCTGCCATGTCTGCCATGCTATCATCCATCATCATGTCATCCATGGGGAGCGAGACGAAAACGCTGTCGTTCGTAGCTCCAATGTGGCAACCGTGGCAGCCATTTCCTGCATCTTCAAGGTCGGATCCTCTGATCTGCATATAGGGATCATCTGCACTGGCGCGAAGATATTTTTTGTAGACCCATCCATTGTGACCGGCATACATCATATCGTCGCTTTTCATCATCACGGCGACTTTATCGACAAACGTTTCGGTCTTATCCATAATTTCCTTGACGATTACGGTACCAGCTGGATATTCTGCTGCTCCCGCCTTATTCGCCATAGCACCGATATCGTTGATATAAACAGTGCGTGCGGTAAGCGCGCCCCCGTCTATCGGCGGTGGATTGTGAGCTGCCCCTGTCTCAGCGGGGGTCGTAGCTGCCTCTTGCGGGCCTGGTGCCGGAAGCATAACGTGTGCCCATGACTTGTGTGCCATCATATCCATCATCATGCTATCCATCATATCCATCATATCCACCATATCATCGGTGGTTACCATATCATCAACAGTCATCATCTCATCGGTAGCTGGTTTCAAGACTTTCTGCGCTCTCTCGCAGGATACGAAAGTGACACAACCGATTAAAACAGCAATCAAAGCCGTCTGAAATTTTATTGTCATCAAAATGTTGGTTATCCTTGCTAATGTAAGAGTTTAAGAAGCAAATTTCTTTAGTTTCAAGGTTCTTGCCCAATTTAGGCGAAGAACTGAAATTAGAAAATCGTACCGAAAATCTAAAATTAAGGAGTCTAAAGTTTAAGAAGATCTGCAGACTAAAAAACAAAGTCTGCCTACTTCATTGTATTGATCTTCAGAACCGAGTATCATACAACTTCACCTTAGATTATAACATACTTTCATTTTACTTTCAAGAAAAATTGGGTTTTTCCAAGGCGATTTATGGTGAGGATGATAAATAATTGGGCATGCTTTCTAAGGATAGGCGAGGGGCCCTCGCGCCCACAAAATGCTCTTCTCGGTATTCCCGAGAAGATTTAGCATAAAAAAGGATCAGTAACCAGAATACGGGTACCGATCCCTTTTTAGAAACATCGTGAAACAACATAACACTATTGGGCATCATCCATGTCGTCATCCATCATGTCATCATCCATCATGTCGTCGTCCGCCATGTGATGATCGTCCATCATGTCATGATCGTCCATCATGCTGTCGTCTGCCATGTCATGATCGTCCATCATGCCGTCGTCCATCATGCCGTCGTCCATCATGTCATCATCCATCATGCCGTCATCCATCATGTCGTCATCCATCATGTCATCATCCATCATGTCATGATCGTCCATCATGCCGTCGTCCATCATGCCGTCATCCATCATGTCATGATCGTCCATCATGTCTTCTGACGGACTGCCATCCTGCATCATTTCATCGGTAGCAGGCATCATAACTTGCTGTGCCCTTTCACAAGATACAAAGGCGAGACAACTAACCAAAATAGCAATTAAAAGAATCTGAAATTTTAACATTGTTAATGCTCCTTATTCTATATCCTAAAGTAAGAAGTTAAGGAAGAGTGGCAAACCTGTCCTACCGAGGCTTTAAAGCAATAAGCCTATCACGTCAGAGAGTGCCTCTCCAAATCCATATACCATACAATTTGGGTAAATTATACAATATTACATTTTAATTTGCAATAAAAAATGTAAAAAACCTGAGCTAAATAAAAGATTTCTACTTGTAGCGCAAACTGTTAGTTTGCGCAGGACCTCTCACAGACTGACAGTTTGGACCACAATGTATATCGTCGAGATTGAAAATAGCATCCTTAGTGCTCTCGTAGATCGCCTTTATGGATCAGTTTTTAGGATTTCTGAGCGAATTTTAAGAATATAGAGATGATTAGGGGCTTGGGCAAAGGCAGCCTCAATTTCACGTCCAGCATCGAGGACCCGGTTGAGACGGTGATAAACAAGTGCCAGTGTGGCACGGTGTGCGGGTTGCCCATCGCTTTTGACAGCCGTCTCAGCAAGGGTAAGTGCTTCATCAAGCTTCCTATTTTCCCATGCAAGCAAGGAGGCCAACGCCTCTTTTGGAAACGAAACATCCGGTGCGAGCTGGACTGCACGACGAAAATCGGTCTCCGCCATATCAGATGCTCCCTGTTTCTGATAAATTTTTCCACGCCACAAATACCCGGGTGCCCACGTCGGTTCGTGCTGTATTCCCATTGTCAAAGCCTGCCCAGCAGCTTCCAAGTCTCCGATGCTCTCATGCAAGTTTGCAAGCTGCACATAGGCATTCATAAAATCAGGTTCATGCTGAATGAGTGTAAGATAGTATGATACAGCCGTTGTTTGATCTCCAAGCTTTGCTTCTATTATACCGAGATGTAAAAGTGCCTGACGTGAGGTCGGCTCTATCGTAAGGACACGCTGATACGACCGCCTAGCACTTGTCAATTCACCGAGCTGCATCTGAACATAGGCATAATCTTTCAAGGCAGGCGTAAACGTGTCATCCGTATCAAGTGCCTTCTGCAGGGGCACTAAGGCAGGTCGTAGCTGCTTTTCTTGAATGAACCAATGCGCCTGACGGAGATAGCGTTCAGCAAGCGTTCGACGATAGCGCGTTTCAGCAGCTTTCGCCTCCTTGGCGTTTCCTATATCGCGTAGAACATCTGCGAGTGACTCGTGAAATACCGGTTCGCGCGGTGCATAGCGGACAGCACGTTCATAAAAACGTCGAGCAATCGTGAGCTGTCCACGCCTTAAACCGACTTTACCACGTCCGAACGCTGCACTGGCAAGCGTCTCATCTTGCGCGAGTGCCTCCCTAAAAACGGCATCGGCTTCGTCAATCCGATTGAGCTTGAGAAGCACATGCCCGAGGTTGTTATAGGCAGCAGTCGTGTCCGGGTGCAGTTGGACAGCAACAATATAATATCTGCGCGCCTGCTCTAAGTTCCCACGCTCCGTCTCAATCTGTCCCAAAGCGACGTACCACGCCGCGGGTGTGTCCTCACCAGTACCTTTGACGGCTTTTTGAAACCACGTATCAGCCTCGTCAAGCTCCTTGTTGCGGTGATATGCAGCAGCAAGTTTAGCCTGAACTATAACCCGTAGGCGTGACTTTGTAATATTGCCTTGTGGTTCGGTTGAGAGGTGTTGCAAGGCGCGTTGGAAAGCAGCAATAGCGGTGGGATAATCCTTCAACTTTGCAGCGGCATCCCCCACTCCGATGTGGACAATTGGAAATTCGGGTGCTTCCTCGGTAAGACGTTGATATAATTGGAGTGCCTCGCGCCACTCCTCTGCCTGGAATGCCCGCTGTGCATCCTTTAACCGCTTCTGAAATGGCTTCGGATAGTTCGTTATATCGTTGGATAAGAGATCTCCAAACGTTGTCGTAGTAAACAAAAATAGGAGAACTCCCAGAAAAAATAGATGCCATTTCTCTGTTAGAACGTTCCGCTTTATCTCTCTATTTTCCGTGAGGGGTAGGTTATAATAATTCCGCATCTGCTCACTTCGTCGTGTTCTCCTGGTCCAGTGCGTCGCCCAAAATGTGCCAACTTACCTCTTGTCTCTGTTGGACTAACCATGCTGTGAATTCCGCCTCTGCTTTCTCTTGCTGAATCCGGTCGATAATCTCCTCACTAACCTCCTCATAAGTCTTTTGGCGCGCTGGATTGTTCTGGATGCGTTCAACAATCTGATATCCATCTGAAATACGGAGGAGAGCACTCCGATCAGAATCCGACAACTCGGCTGCAATAACACCTAACGGCGTGTCTGCCGCAAGCGTCAACACCTCAAGTTCAATAGTTAATTGCGCCTCATAGACTTCACGTACAGTCTCAAATGTTTCGCCTTGCTGCAAACGAGCATAGAGTTGTTGCACCGTACCTTCGGCTCTCTGCTTCTCCGCTTCTGAAGCATCCTTCGGTATAACGATAGACAACGCGTTAAGGATAATCGTGGGTGGCACAATAAATTCGGCACTGTTCGCATCATAGTAAGACTTGGCTAACGTTGCGATCTCTGCGCTATTGAGAGCATTGAAAAATATGCGACGGAAAAATTCATCGTAGACCAGCTGCTCATAAATCCACGCTTTAAGTGCTTCGTCTTCCAACCTATGCCGTTGTAAAACAGTTTGGAACGCTGCATCCGAATCATATTTTTTACGAATTTCAGCTATCTTTTCCGCTACGCGCCCGTTAGGCTCGGCGACAACAATGCCGAGTCGCTTAGATTCTTGTAAAACAAACTTGCGGTTAATAATAGCACCAAGCGCAACTCGATCATTAGTAATAATAGAGGACTCCATGATAGCAGCGATACCCAATTCATTTTCGAGTTCGCTGCGCGTAACGGCATCTCCACTAACAACCGCGATGACAGTATCAATTAGGATCTGTGCATCTACCCTGCTGGTCATACAGAGCAAAAACAAAAAGACGACCAAACGTACCATATTAGCGCGGATTCCTCGGCGTTAGCCACTCTTCTTCAATGTGAAGACCGAGTCCCGGACCGTCATTTGGAGAGATGTAACTTTCCGTTGGGAGAGACTCGCCTTCAAAGCGTTTGGTTTCCTCCAAAGGCACCCCTGGCGGAACACCGAGGTAGTATTCCACCCATGGCGTATTCGGCATAGCAGCAGAAAGGTGGAGTCCAGATTGTCGGAGTCCACCACCGTGAAAAATAACCGTCAAACCAGCGGCATCGGCAAGATGACAGATCTTAACACATTCGGTTATACCACCCACCCAGAAGGTATCCGGCTGCAAAATATCCAAGCATCGTCTTTCAATAATCTGTTGAAATGGGAACCGAGTGTAGTGGTGTTCACCGCTTGCCAAACTCACCCAATCGACAGCCTCTCGAACTTTCACCAAACCGTCAATGTCTTCGGGAATGAGAAACTCTTCAATCCACTTGAGGCGATAGGGGCGAAGACGTTGTGCCAAACGGATAGTATAATCAACATCGAAAGCCATATAGCAATCCAGCATAATTTCAACATCATCCCCGACTGTTTCTCTGGTTTCCGCGACGAGTTTCTCATTTTCTTTTAAACCCCATTCACCATCCACGGGTCCGTAAGGACACGCTAACTTCACCGCCTTGAATCCCAACTCCAACTGCCAATCGGTATCATTACCCGTAGCGTAGGCAAAGAGTTTCTCACGTACAGGACCACCGAGGAGTTCATAGACCGGTTGGTTTTTAATTTTCCCGATTAGATCCCATAAGGCGATGTCAATACCGCTGATTGCACAACTGGTCAAACCCTGCGATCCGTAAGGTTTGGACATACGAAACATCATATCCCAAATCTTTTCAACAGCAAAGCAATTCTCACCAATCAGCATCGGCGCGAAGTGCTCATCAATAATCGCCGCAACAGGCGTTCCGAAGGAGGTTTCACCGATGCCCCAAGTACCGTCTTCGGCAGTGACCTTAACATAGACGGTATCCCACTTCGGCATCCAACTGGAACGGTGGCGTTTGTATTGCGGATAACGCGACATCGGATTCGCAACTTCAGCATGGACGTTCCACGCATCGCGACGCGGCTGTGTGCGTTCGCCTTCGCGCGGTGGCACGTCAATTAGGACTGTCTGTATGTCTTTTATTTTCATCTTCTGCTCCACTCAGAGTTTACAGCATGATAGCATAGATAGGTATTTAATTCAAATGTCCATGAGGGTTCGTAAGACCTATTTGTTTTAAACACCTATATGGAGTATAATAGAGATGTACTGCAAAAATACGATTGAAGTCAACTTGGAGGACCTTGTAATAATGGAAGATTTTGCTCCTCATACATACACGCCGGTATATCCAGGACCCAACACAGACCTACTTGAGGCACAAGCGAGAGTTTGCACGGGACCGCATCAGACACGTCCGTTAGGCATAAACCCCTCAGATTCACCGCAACCAGAGCCGATCCTTGAAACGATTCTGAAATCCATATCCGACGGACTGCCGGAAACAGAGACCGCATCAGCAGCACAGATGGGCGCGTTTTTCGCAGCGATGACGCTCCGCGCCTATTTCCCGAAATCAACACAATGGAGCCCAGCGGAAGCAGCTGCATTCCGTAAATATCAATCAGCACTCACAGAACAACTACCACCTGAGATCCAATATTTGATGAATCCCGATGACGGATACGCGCCACGGAACCCAACAGAGGCAGTTGTCGTGAACGCATTGGAAAAGATTTTACGCGCCAAACATCTAAGTCACATTGAAACCCGTGAGATGTGCGAAGCCATCCTTAGCGACGAAGTAAATCCAGCACTTAAAGGTGCTGCATTGATAGGACAACGGATGAACCGCGAAACATATCAGGAAGTACGCGGCTATCTTGATGCGTTTTTCGGACCGGAAGCCGTCCAACCGATTGATGTTGCCTCACTCACCCACTTCGGACAGCCTTACGACGGCGCGACACGCTATTTTCGTCCGACCCTCTTTGTCGCAGCCGTGCGTGCAGCACTCGGCGAAGCATCACTCCTTCACGGTGTAGACGCGATGCCACCAAAAAATGGTGTAACAGAAGAGGCTATTTTGACAGCACTCGGTGCAAACATATGTCTCTCGTTCACGCAGACGGCATCACTAATTACTGACGAGTCAGTCGGTTTCGGATATGTCAGCCAGCGAGAGTATTGCCCAGCTGCTTATGATTTACGAGAACTACGGGTGCACATCAAGAAACGTCCACCCTGGGCAGCAACCGAGAAGGCACAACAGTTCTTCTCAGCGCGAAAAGCAAACTATATGGTACTCGGCTACTACCATATCGGTTACGAAAAACCGCTCCTGCAACTGGCGTGGGAACGCGGATTTGATGCCGCTGTCGCTGTGAAGGGTGAAGAGGGATCGAGTCATTATGCCCTGCGCCTCGGAAAACCCTCTACATCCGACAGAATGGCAATCAACTATTCGCAAGGTTTTCGCCGTGTGAGGGGTGTCCGTGAAGACTTCGCGATGGACATAAATCCGGAGATTTACGGATTCAACTATGCCCGAAGTCCACGTCCAGAGATTGTCAGCGCGCAAGCGTTTGCGGAGGCAGGCGTGGCAGCACTATCGGGTGAAAAAGGACCTGTCTACGATAGGATCCTACTGAACACAGCAATGGTTGACTACCTGTTGGGAATCTGTCCAGAACCGGAAGAGGCACTCGCGCGTGCAAGGTCTGTAATGGATAATGGAAGCGCGTTGAAACATCTACAAGCGTATATAGCAGCCAGCAATCGGCTATCAATGGAATAGCCAATAACTAAATATAACCTGTTGAACCATCTGGACGGATGGGACAGGTGCGTTGCCAATGGATGTATTCGTTATCCATGATAGCTGCTTCGTTTACCTCCACACCCAAGCCGGGGCGATTCCGTAACTCCAAATAGCCATCTTTTGGTAGATAGGGTTCATCTACCCAGTCGTTCCATTCCGTTTCAGTCGGCAAGAGATACTCCAAAATTTTGAAGTTCGGGGTTGCCGCGGCGAAGTGAACATTGACTGCAGTTGCCAGCGGTCCCATCGGATTGTGTGGGGCAATGCTCACATAGTGTGCCTCGGCGATCGCAGCGATCTTGCACATCTCCAACAATCCTCCACAAACACAGATGTCTGGTTGAATGATGTCGGCACCCTGTCCGGCAATGAGGTCCAGAAACTCAAAACGCGTATAGAGAGACTCTCCCGTTGCAAGTGGGACTTGCATCTGGGCACGAAGGCGTGACCATGCGGGGATATGTTCAGGTCGGAGTGGCTCCTCGTAGAAATATGGATCGTAAGGCGCGAGGGCATTTGCCAGTTGCAGTGCTCGAATCGGTTCAAAGATCTTGGCGTGTGGATCGAAGGCAAACTCCCACTCTGTCGGTGTATTCTCTCGAATCTGCTCAAAATAGGTAGCAGCAGCATCGCAGACGCGTCCCCACCGATTTGCATCGGGATCCAGTTGATAAGGACTGGTCTTGAACGCAGTGAACCCCCACTCTTCATGGAGTTTGTGCGCTTGGTCGGCGGCTTCAATGCCATCCCTACCCCCGATGCCACGGTAGATACGGATGCGATCCCGGGCATGCCCACCGAGGAGCATGTAGACTGGTAAACCCGCTGCCTTCCCACTGATGTCCCAAAGGGCATGATCAACAGCGGAAATGACGGCAAGTCCAGCACCACCGGCTGGAAAACGGAACTGCTGATGCAGTTTCATCATGATATACTCAATCCGTCTCGGATCGTCGCCCTGAATCATCTCAAAAATGTAATCAGCAATAGGCTCAACAGACAGGTCTGGACCTGTGGAGTAGGCTTCACCCCAGCCATAGAGTCCTTCGTCTGTTTCTACTTTGATGAGTCCGCGGGGTCGGTTACCAAAGCGTGCCATAAAGGTTTTAATAGCAGTAATTTTCATTTTTTTCTCCTTCGTCGGCTATTAGCAATCAGGGCACTCCACTCTCAGCAATCCGCTATTTGCCGTTAGGAATTCGCTAACCGCTAATTGCTATCCGCCAACCGCCAATTACCACGGATGGGTACGAAACGGTGATGCAGGTAGCCCTTCCTTGTTTACCAAATTGGGTTCAGCACTTTGATGCCAACCGAATCGGACTGCGACCGGATTTGCAACGGTGTCACTGGAAACGATGATCGTGTCGCTATCAATCATTGCTTGCGCTTCAACGAATTGCTTGTCTTCACCTGCAATTTCAAACCATGTGAGAGGTTTCTCGTCTCGTGCCATCAGTCCACTACCCACAGAGTCGAAACTGAGCCGAATTGTGTTTCCCGCTATCTCCATTGATTTGTAGAGTGGACCGGAGTAAGTTACATCTTCCCTGCCGTATGTCTTTGCAAGTGCCCATAACGCAAGTCGTCTCCCGACCTCCTGCTTGTTTCGCGGGTGGATGTCTCTGAGGTTACCGATGTCCGTTGTTACAGCCATGCCCGTATTTGGAACAGACAATGTTGCTGTTTGTGCCTCCCAAATTTGGGGCAGGAAAAATGGGCTGGCATTCCGCCCGCCGTAATTGAACGGCGCGAGTTGAACAAAATAGAAGGGAAAATCGCCTTGCCCCCAAACCTCGCGCCATCCGTTGATGAGTGCTTTCATTTTCTCGTGGTAGAGCATACCGTCTCGAAGGTTCGACTCACCTTGATACCAGAGTGCGCCGCGTATAGCGTAAGGGACAAGCGGATGCACCATACCGTTGTACAGCCCGGTGGGTCTCGCTTGGTGTCTCAAAGAGTGTCTATTATCAGGCATCTGTGTAAGGCGTGCTTCTGTTTCTAATGCTTTCCGTGTCTCGGCTATCCACGCTTCAATATCCTTCATCTTCTGTGGAAGCTGCTGGCGATAAGTTTCGTGTGCCTCCTGAATCTCTTTGGAGATAGATTCAAGGGTAGGAACACTGGCGAAACCGGCAGGTGGTGTCCATGGTTCAATACGGGTACCACCCCACGAAGTGTTGATTAATCCGATGGGTACATCAAGGTTTTTATAGAGTTTGCGTCCGAAATAGTAAGCGACAGCGGAGAAATTGGCGATTGTTTCAGGCGTGGTTTCGTCCCAGTCCGCTTCTACATCATTCTGAAGCAGTCCTGAGGGGACTCTCGGTACATAGAACAGTCGGATATTGGGATAGTTCGCTGCGGCGATCTCTGCCTCACTGTCTTTTGAGGCACTCACAGACCACTGCATGTTCGATTGCCCGGAGCAGACCCAAACTTCTCCGAAAAGGATGTTCGTCAATTCAAGGGTGTTACTGCTGCTGACTTTAAGTATATAGGGGCCGCCTGCAGCCATCGCAGGTAATTTGATGCGCCAGTTGCCCCCTGTGTCAGCAACCGCTGTAGTTGAGAAAAGGGATTCGTTCCTTTCGTCCTCGGCACTGAAGGTTATCGTGATTTCTTCGCCTGCGGATGCCCACCCCCAAATGGGAACCTCCATGTCGCGTTGCAGTACCATGTTGCTGCCGATAACGCGTGGCAGGGTAACCTCGGCATGCACAAAGGGTTGTGTGAAGAGTAAGAGAAAACCGATAAGAGATAGCGTAATTCGCTTCATACTTTTGCTCCTTCAAATTTTTAGAGGATATTAAGTTGTTAGTTTTGAGAAAAAAGCATCGTCCTTTCCTGATAACTAACGAATGATGGCTATTGAAGACGTTCGGCAAGGTAAGTGTTCCGCTCCATCACTTGATTATTACGAATACAAATAGCGAGTGCCTGTTTGGTCCCAACAATCACAACGCGCTCCTTTGCCCGGGTGATACCGGTGTAAAGGAGATTCCGTTGTAACATGAGATAGTGCTGTGTATGCAAGGGGATAACAACTGCGGGATACTCACTGCCTTGCGCTTTGTGAATCGTTGTGGCATAGGCTAAGACGAGTTCGCCGAGGTCTGCTGTATCGTAAGCCACCTGCTTGTCAGGGAACTGGATGCGAACTTTTTTGTCAATGTGCTCAATTGCGACAACCCTCCCGATATCGCCGTTAAACACGTCATAATCGTAATTGTTGCGGACCTGCATCACCTTATCGCCGATGCGGAAACCGCCAGCCGTGCGAGATCGACCGGAAAACTGCGATACCTGCTTGCTGGCACGAGGACCAAAGCGCGCTTTCTCCAACGGGTGGATTGTTGCTGGAGCAGTATATTCAAGATTCAATACTTCCTGAAGGCGTTTGTTGAGACTTTCAGTACCAAGTGCTCCGCGTCGCATTGGACACAGGAGTTGGATGTCATCTATGGGATGGTAGTCGTAGTGTTGCGGTAGCCGATCAGAAATGAGAGAACATATCAATTCAACAATTTCGTCTGGATCCTCCTCCTCTATGAAGAAGAAATTTCGGTCAGCCTCGCCAGTGAGTTCTGGAAAATCACCCTTGTTGATGCGATGGGCGTTCATGACAATCATGCTTTCTTGTGCCTGACGGAATATTTCAGTCAGTTTAATAACGGGTATCTTCTGCGAATCAATGAGCGACTTGAGAACATTGCCCGCACCGACAGAGGGGAGCTGATCAACATCGCCAATCAAGATGAGGGTCGTACTCGGGCGGATGGCTTGCATCAAGCGATTCATCAGAACAAGGTCTACCATAGATGTTTCGTCAACGATGACGACATCTGTGTCCAACGGGTTCTGGCGATTTCGCTTAAATCCGTTATTTTGTGGAGAGAATTCAAGAAGCCGATGGATGGTTTTGGCTTCACCGCCGGTTGTTTCGCTGAGACGTTTCGCGGCTCGGCCGGTGGGTGCTGTTAAGGTGATGTGCCTGCCTTGTGATTCAAACAGGCGAATCATCCCGACGGTCGTTGTCGTTTTACCAGTGCCGGGGCCGCCAGTGAGAATCATCGCCCGCGCTGTCATCGCTGTCCGGATCGCCTCGCGTTGCTGCGGTGCGAAACGGAGCCCCATCTCCTGCTCTAACTCGGTAAGGACTGCATCAGTGGTAAATGACAACGCTTTTGTGTCTCTGTAACTGAGGTCTTGTCCTTCGTTAGATAGGAGTCTTAAGAACTGGTTTGCGACACCGAGTTCAGCGTAGTAAAAAGGTGCAAGGTAAATGGCGGAATGGCTGTCGGAAACCATCGGCTGTCGGCTATCAGGTGTGGGCTGCAAAACTGCTGTGTCTGCTCTAAAGTCCTCCTGCTGACCGCTATCTTGCTGACCGCTACTCTCCTGATTGCTAATTTCATATCCTTCCTGTGGTTCACCTACATTGACCTGTTCGTTAGCGTGCATTGGGTCTGTAAAGTCGGGGACCATCACTTCTTCTTTTTGAGTGAGGACATGGATACCATCTTCAATCGCTTCGGCTTCCTGTTCAAGCATGGTTTGACACGCCTCAACAAGCTCGTTGTGGTGTTGAAAGACGTGTCCTTCATCCGCCTTTTGGCTGAGAACGTATTTGATTCCCGCTTGCACTCTGTGTGGCGCGTCCTTATCTATGCCAAGTTTTTGGGCGATTGTGTCGGCAGTTACAAACCCGATGCCGTAAATATCATCAGCGAGCCGATACGGATTCTCCGTGACTACAGCGATTGCGTCGTTTTCATAAGTTTTGTAAATCTTTGCGGCGTGTGTTGTGCTGACATCGTGGGATTGGAGGAAAAGCATAACGTTTTTAATTTCGCGCTGTGCCTCCCACGCTTCTTTGATGATTTTCACTCGATGTCGTCCAATACCAGGGATACGCGCTAACTTTTCAGGGGCATGCTCAATGATATCCATGGTATCCATGCCGAACTTTTGAACGATGCGTGTCGCCATCTTCGGACCGATGCCCTTGATTAATCCCGAGCCGAGGTATTTCCTTAATCCGACAACATTTGCGGGTAGGATGGTTTCGTACTTCTCGATTTGGAACTGTCTACCATACTTTGCGTTGTCCACCCACTCGCCTTGGAGGAGAAGGCTTTCACCTGGATTGACAGATGCTAAGTTACCAACGACAGTGATGAGTTCGACGTGGTCGCGCGCCGAGAGCCGCCCGACTGTGTAACCAGTGTCAGGGTTTTCATAGACGATACGTTCGAGTATACCCTGCAATGTTTCCATTTTGCCGGATCCATATAGTAGAGTGCGCTATTCAAACAGATGTGCGACCAGGCAGGAAAATCCGGTGACGACATCCTCACCGGTGAGTGTATCCTCACGCGTGAGAGTCTCAATGTCCGTCTCAGAACGATAGACCGTTACCGTTTTGGTAACAGGTTCCAGAACCCAGACGAGAGGTGTTCCTGCCTTTAAATACGCGAGTGCTTTTTCGGCAATACGAGACTGCACATCTGACGGAGAAACAACCTCAACTGCCAAATCGGGGGGTATAGAAAAACCTTTTGTTTTATCCCCGGTCAATCGGTCAGTTGAAACAAAGGCGACATCCGGTTTTACCGTCCGTTCCCTAACCTGAAATGTTGTCTCTGCCGTGTACAAGCGGCCGAGTTTATTCTGATACACATGCGCGTCTAAGTATCGAATAATATTGATACTAATTTCACCATGTTCTCTTGATGGCGGTGCCATTGGCACTAATTCTCCGTTAGCGTATTCATATCCTTCTACATCATACTCAAGAAACTCCTCCAACGTCATTTTGATACTCTCTGGAGGACGTATCCCTTGCTCAACCTCGTGGATTTCTTGTTGTGTCATGCCCTTCATCCCTCCATATAGTAAAGCCAGCAGTGTGCAAAGGTCTAAACACTTTTGAATAGGAAAGGTAACAAGCCTATCGCCTAATTACCCGCCAATCTTCAACTGAAGTCTAATCAATCTCTGTCATCAATTTCCGAAAAGCGTTGAGTTGCGGGGGAATGGTATAGGGTTTATCGGTTTTATCTTGGAGTGCCTCAATGGTTTTGAGTCCGTTGCCAGTGATAGCGATAACTATCGATTCATCTCGTCCAATGTGTCCGCTGTCTATCAATTTTTTTGTTGCGGCGAGCGTAACACCACCAGCGGTCTCAGTGAAGATACCTTCTGTTGCAGCGAGGAGTTTGATCGCCTCTACGATCTCAGGATCGGTGGCGTGTTCACCAACCCCGCCGGAGTTGCGGACGGTATCAACGGCATAGATACCGTCGGCGGGATTACCAATCGCGAGTGATTTAGCGATCGTATTCGGTTTTACAGGTTTTACAAAATCGCCATTTTCTTTGTATGTATTGACGATGGGACCACAGCCCTCCGCTTGGGCGACGTGGATTTTGGTGTTCGGTTTGTCTATTAATCCCAAAAGATGAAATTCTTTAATTGCTTTACCAATTTTTGTGATGAGAGAACCGCCAGCAGCAGGTGCTACAATATGTGCAGGTGCTTTCCATCCAAGTTGTTCGAGCACTTCAAAGCAGAGCGTTTTCGATCCTTCAGCATAAAAGGGTCGGATATTGATATTGACGAATGCCCACGGATAAACGCCTCCAATTTCACTGCAGAGCCGGTTGACCTCGTCGTAAGTTCCAGTGATACCCACAACGGTGGGGGCATAAACGAGGGACGCAACGACTTTGCCGACCTCAAGGTCCGCCGGAATAAAGAGGAAACAATTCAGTTTTGCGATAGCGGCGTGCGCAGCAACAGCATTTGCAAGATTTCCGGTAGAGGCACAGGAAACGGTGTCAAAATCGAATTCCTTCGCCTTACTCAAAGCAATCGCTACAACGCGGTCTTTGAAGGAGAGTGTCGGGTGGCAGACGGAATCGTCTTTGATATAAAGTTCTTTGACACCGAGTGCATCGGCAAGATTTGTAGCCCGAATGAGCGGTGTAAATCCTGTGTTGTCGCCATCAGTTGGTTCCCCATCTATTGGCAGGAGGTCGGCATAACGCCACAAGTTTTCTGGTCCATTTTCTATTGAACGCCTTGAGATAGATTTCTGTATCTCTTCATAGTTATAGTCTACTTCCAGTGGCCCAAAACAGAATTCGCAAACGTGAAGCGGTTCTTTTGGATACGTGTTATCACATTCGCGGCATCTGAGGCCCAATACTTTTTCCATTATCTTCTTCCTTTTGAATAGTTATCAGGGTTTTAGCGGACCGCGTATCGCGAACCGCGGACCGCGTATCGCGAAGAGCGGTTCGCGGTCCGCGGTTCGCTATAAAAAATTAAATCGACAACTGAATGTTAAACTCGTTTTTTCCGGGCTGTAATGTGAGACGGATAAAAAGTAGATGTTCACCGATCCATCTGACATCATCGGCATTAGACTCAGTTAATTGTAATCCATCATGGTCACCCCAAACAGTTATCCCGTAAGGCATCGCCCTTGTTGATTCTACTGTGATAGCGATATGTAATTTTGTCCGGTGCCGCGTCGGCGAAAATCCCGTGAGCGCAGGTTTTTGTGTGACGGACCGCGCCCCGCGTTCGCCAGTATAATTTTTGATTTCAATGGGCTCCATATTCCCTTCAGCGAAGGTCAATTCGCATGCGGCGTCGTAATAGAACATTCTTAACGCCGACTTTGGCGCATCAGTTTCGTTCTGTGTTGTCGGAACCGTTTCTATAATAGCGGTCGGTTCAGTACGCTTGCAACGGTTTGCATAATCGTCAACGATTTCAGAAAGCAATACCGGCTTTGTGTTCTTATCGGAAACGACGTACGCGAAATAGGCATCCAACCGTCCGAGTCCGTCTTGTCCGAGTTGTGCGACGGTAAAAGGGTCAATGTGCTCAACATAACCGAGCCATTGATTCCATGCAGTGCTTTTTACATAAATATCGTAATGCTTCTTCGCCGTCTCTGTTAAGAGCGCGGCCCGAAGATTATGAATATCTTCTGCGAGGTGCGCAGCGGTATAATATGGGATGCCAACAATTTTCTTAAATGGCTTAGCATCGTTTTCAGTAGCGTCATCTCGCGCCACAATAGTATCAATGGAGGTTGAAGCCTCAAACGGATAAAAGCACCCAAAGCCACCACGGTCGAGTTCCGCTTTGGATGCCCGTGTATCTGTAGCATCAACACCTGCTTGGTTCCAGTGATACCCCCAAAGTCCTCGAAACCCGGTCTGCTCAAGCGCATGGAGGAAAACATCATTTTTGAAGGCTGCTCCAGCGACACTCGGTTCTGCCCAAGGTATCGCCCGCTTGAACCGCTCCCATTCCCTGGTGATATATTCTGGTAGTTTTTCCCGCATCGTAACGAGATGCGATGCCATAGCTTCTGTACTATTACCTCGGTTCGCTGTCTGTTCTGTCTCCCAATTCGCATCCCAGATTGGTTTGGTATCAAGTACCAGCAAAGGTGCATCACCATTCTCCGTGTGCCATGTCGTGAGCAACTTAGCGATAAATTGGACAGACTTGGTGTTTGTTGCCCACGTGACCGGAACACGATGCTTATGTGCGATTTCCGCGAGGAGCTGCACGCCTTCAGTCAATTGCTCCCGATCTTCGCCTATTGCTGTGCTTACCAATCCGTAATTTAACATCTGTTTATAGTTGTCAGTTATAAGTTATAAGTTATAAGTTAAGAAGCATCTGGGAACCAAAAGACTCTTAGCAAATAACTACGTAGTGTTTACATTTTGTTAGCAGTGATCAATATAGCTGCGAAAT
>JAPPII010000072.1 GCA_028820845.1 Candidatus Poribacteria bacterium | reverse complement strand
TTGCCGCTAACAAGGATTTAACCAATCCCAAAACTACTTATTGCGAAAATAAATAGACACGCCCTGATGGACAAGATTGTCAGGTTCCCCTGATAAGGGCGGGGAATGCCATACGGAATTCATACCCCAGTTCATGCTACACAGGATGAATGCCGTTGACTCTGATTGGTTAGGGGTTGAGTGTGCCCCCAGGGGGTCTAATTAATTCTAAACTTTACCACAAATGTCCCTGGTAGATTGATAGGAAAGGACTTATAGCAGGCATCAACAAAATCAATTTCCACGATGTTTATTATAGGCAAATTCAAGAACAGGAAGAAGTTCTGATATATCTCCAGGGACAACATAATGAGCTTGTCGGGCATGAGTGTGATAATAGACAATCTCGCAACCATGCTGATGTCTCAATTTTTCCACATCTTCTTTCGACACTTTGACAAAGAGCCTAAAAGGGGTGTAATCAAAGTGGATTCCATGGATAAGCATTTCTCTTCGACGTGCTTTACCTCTTAACCAAAAACCACAGTAACGTTGCGTGAATTTTTCCTCCAATCCCCAATCTGATTTTCTTGCTAAGACCTGAGCTGATGAAACATATCTATAAAACTCCCTGACTTTTTCTGGAGGGTAGTTTTCATGATAGTAATTCCTCACATTCTGTGGGACAGATTTTTCTATTACCTCTTTGCCCTGCCATGCTTCTTCCGCTTCTTTCGTTGCCAACCCTGATGATACATTGCATTTCAAGAGATATTTTTTTAAATTGAATACTGCAGCATCCAGATTTTCATTATCAATATCACAGAAAATTCTACTTCTCACAGGCACACCCTTCTTCCCTGAGAGATAAAAACGCCATATTTTCCCGTTAGTAAGAGCTGCAATAGGCACATTTGAGTTAGAGGCATAGTTCACAATTTGATCTTCGTGTCTCTCAAGTGGTTCGTTCCACTTTTTGCACTCAATAAATAATACAGGTCTTTGTCCTATTTTTAGAGCATAATCAACATTTCCATTTCCGACCCTATATTCTGGCAAAACTTCCATAGACGCTAAATTGGTATCATCCCACCCCAAAGCCCGTAGAATTGGTAGAATAATGTATTCTTGAGTTGTCGCCTCATTGGCACCTGCTAAGCACCGCTTATGTGCAAGGATATGCGCTATAGTGCTTCTCAAATCAGGTATCTCAGGGTTCATCTGAATCGTGAATTCATGTGCGAAAGGCTTTTCCGGTACTTTTCCTTGTTCCCCGCAAAATTCAAGGTAACCTTCTATTGACTTTTGCATCTCTTCGCGCAGTTCGTTTACAGAGGCTCCATAGAATGAGATTACGTCATTGGTATTAATCACAGTTCCATGAAAAAGATCGATCTCTGGATCAAAATCAATAGCCCCGATATAGCCTTTATATTCAATCATAGCGTAATCCCCACATTCTCAAGAAACTTTCTTAGGTCTCTAACTGCTCCTTTATCCATATTCGGACTCGGATGCGGACGATGAAAGTAAGCGACACACCCTTTAAGGGAAACACCAACTCTCGATCCTTCACGCTCATATAGAATAGCACCCAAATTTTTCAACAAAGCTTCAACATTCCGCCATTTGATATTCCCGGAAATCGGATGCGCGAAGATTGCATTCAATGTTCTTTTGTGACGCTTATTCATTAGTACCCGTCTAAACCTATGTCTACACAATAATGATACTCAAAAACTTTTAAAAAATCAAGAGTTTTACGCTTTCGATTTCGGCACAGCAGGCTCCACATACAACGTCTTCTCACGCGTATAATGCACATACCCCGCAACATTCCCCTTACGCTTCACCACATACCGCGCCCACGTATAATCAACAGGGACGTTGCTGGCATGATGCGCTTTGCTGTAATAAGCGGCAAGTTGCGCGGCTTGCAATAACGTCGGCATCGGAATATCTTGTCGGTTCTCCGGGTTACGGATGATAACATGCGACCCGTGAATCTGTTTGGCATGGAGCCACATATCACGCGGTTTGGCAATCTGACGCAAAAGCAGATCGTTCGATTGGCTGTTCCGACCGACATATATCTGAAACCCGTTGGTAGAGGTATACCTTCGGAAAGGACCTTCACTGACATCCTGTTTCTGCTTTCCGTGCTGGGATGCCTTAATATAGCCGTTTTTAACAAACTCAGCGCGCAGATGCCGCAACGCTTTTAAAGTGTCAGCATCCTCCAATTTGGAAGCATACAGCCGGAGTGTCTCCTGTTCCGCTTCCAAGTCTGAAATTAACTGCAGGATACGCGAGCGTCCGCGTTTCGCCTTCGTGTATTTCTTGAAATAGGCTTGCGCATTGTCGGAAGGTGTCTGTTCAGGATTAAGTGGGATTGATAGCATCTCTAATTCAGGACTGTAGTAGTTTTGCAATTCGACCTCTGTTTGTCCACGGGTAATAGCATGTAAATTGGCGAGAAGCAATTCACCTTGAATGCGATAATCTTCAGATTTTTCGGCACGTTCTAAGTCCTTACAAAGTCCATCCGCTTTCCGTTGGCGTAGGTTCCCTTGTCTCTTCAACGCCTGTGTGAGGGCACGCCGTTCCGAATCCATCTGCGCCTTCAGTGTAATTGCACCGTAATATGCACTGAGTGCCTCGCTCATTGTGTCAAAGGGTTGGCAGGAGGCGTGCGGGAATTGATATAACGGCAGCGGTGCCGCTGCAACCGGTTCCCTACTATCCATAAACAGTTGTGGTGTGGTATGCTCAGAATCGAAATAAGCAATAACCTGCTGATAGGCAGCCCAGAGTCCTGCATCCGTTGCCCGTGCGACGACCTCTTTTGAGAGTGTCGGACCGAAACCGTCAATCTTATTAAAAAGCTGCCGCCAACTCACCTGTTCCCGTCCACCGGTGAGTTCAGCAAACGCCGCCTCGTCTAACATTAGCGGATCTGCCTTCTCCTGTTGCGGCGGTAAGGTGTAGGTCTCACCCGGCAAAATTTCGCGATGCCGACTCATTGTCTCATCAATACGCTTGAAACTTTCCAAAATCCGATCATCTGCTGTGTCGATGAGGATGATGTTGCTATATTTGCCCATGAATTCTGCGATAAGGGCTTTTGGAGAGGGTTGGATAGGGTCGTCGGAGACAGATTGGACGGTTATCTTAAGTATCCGATCCCAACCGATTTGCTCAATCGCAGTAATTGTGCCACGCCTGAGATGCGTTGCGAGGAAATCGGCAAGGTAAGACTGCTTCTGTCCAGGTGGTGGTTTCTCAATGAGATGTGCCCGGGCATGCAGTGAATGCGCCGATAAGGTCAGCCAATGCGTTTCTGCCCCGCGACCGACCTTGAACGAAAAGGTGTCCGCATTCGCCTGTTCAATGTGGCGAATCGTCGTGCCTACAAGCGCATCGCGGAGCTCATGAACTACATGGCGGAGGGCTAAACTATCAAAAGACATGTTCCTTGTCCCTAATGATACGGCTTTAAGTCGGGCATCACTTTGCGGAGTTGTTCCTGAATTTCAGAAGGAACGCGCGGATTAAACGGACCACCAGCCCCCGCCTCAATATCATTAAAACCACTGAGGAGCATCGCTTCAACGACAGCGGAGTAATTGTAGACGCGTTCGTTCATGAAACGGATTTCTTCAAGTGGTGCGATGTCGGCTTCAATGCGTGCCGAGGTTTCATAATCCCCACGCCGTTGGGCATTGTTAATCTCATCCGAGGCACGCGCAAAGGCGACCGCAATACCAGAGGTATGTCCTTTCGTTCCCAACTGCGCCGGACGCGTACATCTGTCTCCGATACCCCACATCACGATCCCACTGTCGCCAACACCTTCTACGAGTGCTTCCACATCTTCTTCACCCGTTCCAATCTTTACCCCGACGAAGTGCGGAGAATCGTTGAGTAGGCGGATAACGGCGGAGAGATCGCGTTTCTGACGGAAATAATAGAGAAAACGCGCACCACAAGCAGCGCCATACGTCTCACCGAGTTTCATGTACTCTTCATAAATCCCTTCTGGATTCGAGACACCCGTTAACGGCATGAGCAGATACACATCCGGTGGTCTTTGGAGTTCGCTCTGTGCTTCGATGAGTTGACCGGCTTGGCGGATAGGATTCGGGACAATGCCAGACATGAGGATACCGTCATCTCCTATTTGCTGTCCGGTTTTGTCAATCAATCGGAGCTGCTCTGTTTCACTAATGTGATGGATGAGACTTGTTCCAGCAATAGCGATGACGCGCTTTCGTCCTTGGTCGAGGTAGTTATTGCGCATCAAATAGTCAATATTTTTCGCATGCCCAATGTAATCAATTTTGTCATTTTTGAAAGGAATAATAGGAATCGCAGTAACCGAATTGAGATCTTCTAAAAGTTGTGGTATCTCTGATGGCATAGGTTTCTCCTTTTAAAATCTTTTTCGCAGGACCAGCACCCCGGCGAGTGTTCCCGTTGATGTGTCAGTTTGTACATCTATCTTAAATGTTCCTGTTTCTGCCTGTGTTAGCGAATTTTGCAAGCGCGTATTGAAACGTTTCGTTGTAATGCGTGCTTCTACAGCACTGACGACGTGGTTGAGGATCGCCATGCCTAACACTGTACGGGCAAGTTGAAAGGTGTCGTTGGCTTGCTGCCGTAAGTCGAAAGCCGCCAAACGATTCGGCGAATCAAATTCGATGTCTACGTCGGCTTCGTCTTTAAAGGATCTCGCATCGTCCCAGTACCATTTGCCAGTGCGCTTCCGAGTCTCCTCTGAATCGTAAACGTGGTCCCAATTCTCATATTGCGTGGCGTGTTCAAAATCTTCAATCGGGTCCCAATCCTCAAAGGAGCCAGGACCGTCAAAGATTACATGCTGTCTGACGAGATCGCGATAATCCTCGCGCGTGTTTGTGGCAGTGTTTCGGAGAACAAAGTAGGTTGCGAGCAGTCCTACCTCCGCAGCTATATAAACATAGCCGCGCTTGGCACCGGTGTAGAGTTGACCCATGCCGGGAACGATGAGTGAATAGAGGAACGCTTCGTTCGGAGACTTCCGCGGTTGTAACCCCTGTGTCGCCTCCATAGTAACAGCAGATTGATTGGCGAGTGTACGCGTACCGAGCGCGGAATCCAAATAGAAAGCCGTGAACAATGGCGCATTGGAACTTTCAAATGCTAAACAGACACCAGACGACAGACTGAATATTAGCAGGATCGTTAGAATATAGGTGTTGAACTTCAATTTTTATCGTACCCCTTCTAAAAGATGAACATCGCAGTGGTTTCATAGAGTCGCGCGCGGCTTGGACCAAAACTCGGTCCGATTGTAAAGTCGATATTGAATAGATAGACCTGGACCCCGATACCGGCGGTAATGTGATCTGTCCAATCTGGCAAGTGAATGCCGGGTTCAGATTTGTAGCCGACCCGTAATGCCAATATACCACCGAGCCAGTACTCCAAACCGAGATTTTTTTGAAGATGTCGCCATTCAAACGCCCGGATACCGACGCCGCGATCGGAAAGCAACTGCTCCGACGTGAGTTTCTCTTCTCTTTCAGCGTTAAGCCGGTCCAAGTCTACAGCTAATTCATGTTCATCTTCTGTCAACTTATCAATATACGCTGTAATACCACTCACAAGGCGGAGGTGATTATACCTATCTTGGTAGAGACTCATTGAAGTCCCGAGCCGTAAAAATCGAGGTAATGGATCCGCTTGGTTCTCGTCAATAAAAGAGATACCCGGGCCGACGTTCTGGATTGCGGCACCGACCGTTGTGGGTATAAGATCGAAAGGAAGGAGGTATTGCATACCGAGATCCACAGCATAAGAGGTGCCGCTTTCGCGGCCAAGGACCATCCGAATCATCTTGCCGTTGATACCTGCCGATAAGGATTCCGTAATCCGATCGGCATAAGAGAATGTCAAAGCGAAGTTCGTGCCGAGACTCTCCTCACGCAGAACGTCAGGAGAGTCGGATGTCACCGCGATCGTCCCCTGTCCTTGCATCTGGAGGGTTGCCCCGACAGTTCCAATATCTCCGAGAGGCATCGCACCAGAGATAAAAGTATAGTATAAGCCTTCGCCTGCCTCTCCGAAAGGCGCGCTGTAATCGGTATAAAACATTGAGGCTTGCCCGGCTTCCTTGCCGGAGCGGAGTTTGCTCTCAGGCATATCGGCAAGCCCACTCGGATTCCAGAGCGATGTCGTCACATCACCAGACATCGCAGAAAAAGCATCTCCGAGTGCCCGTGCCCGTGCCCCGCCGCCAAGGTTCAAGATTTGCGCACCTGTCCGTCCAGGTCCAGCCAATGCGGCGACTGGCAGAAAAATGGCAGTCAATAAAAGTAATATGAAGATTTTGCGTCTAAAACAGCCCACTGAACTATAGCTCCTCTTTGTTTAATTTTATTTTTACGCGTTCAACACTTAATATGATAACGCAATTGGCTATAGAAACGCAAATCCATTTAATTCGGTTTACATCGGCAGATCAGAAGATTAGCACAGAATACCGAAAAGTGCTTTTCACTCGAAGGGTTTCTGCCTAAAATGAAGATAAACGCTCACTTTTTCGCCTTGACAGAAAAACCATTCTCTGCTAAAATCGTAAAATAGACCGATAGCAAAAGGAGGCACTCAAGACATAAACCAATGCGAACAATTAGGGCACGACTTGCCCGCCCATATCTAATATTAGCAGCCTACCTCGTCCTCTGTTTGTGGAATCTTCGGGTATCGCCTGCTGACACAAATAATGATGTCCCCGAAATCCAGACGAACCGAACGATTAAAGCCGTCCGTATTGAAACACCTCCAAAAATCGATGGAAAATTGGATGACCGCTGCTGGCAAAAGAGTGCCAAGACTGGTGAATTGCTCCAATTTGAACCGCAGCGTGGAGAACTTGCAACGCAGCCAACCACCATCTACGTTGCCTACGATGCGAATAATCTCTATATCGCATTTGAATGTTTCAAAACCGACATGAGTCGGCTCGCTGCGAACCTAACACGACGCGATTCCTTTTTCTTCTCCGATGACCAGGTCGAGGTCCTCATCGACACCTTCCTTGATGGCAGGAACTGCTACGCCTTTGCCTTGAACCCTCTCGGGACACAAACCGATCGGAGACTCATTAATGAGGGGTCAAATCGGCGCACGGGGCAGTCTATGATTGGTACCGCCATTTCGTGGGATTGCGATTGGCAAGGTCAAGCCAGCGAAGAAACAGATAAGTGGACAGCAGAATTCGCTATCCCGTTTGCCGAACTCCGATTCCCAAAAGGGATGGACACGGCAACTTGGGGCATCAACTTCTGGCGCAACGATGAAGTCCCAGCAGAAGAACAGACGTGGGCAGATATCGGAGAACGCCAATATGCTGTGTCAAGATTCGAGCAACTCACCGACTTACCAATTGCAGATCTCGTTACAAAACGACCCGTGAAGTTCAAACCTTACGCCACGCTCAGACCACAAGTGCGGCACCCCGTTGAAGGTGAAACAACCACCGCACTGCAACCAGACGCTGGGTTAGACCTTCGGTACCCCATCGCAGACTTCACAATTGATTTGACCTTAAATCCAGACTTCGCGCAAATTGAGGCGGATCCGGATCTCGTAAACCTTACGGACATCCCGCTGCGTTTCCCAGAAAAACGCCCATTTTTCCTTGAAGGCAACGAACTCTTTCAGATGCCTCTGGATCTATTCTACAGCCGACGGGTTGAAAACTTACTCGGTGGTGGAAAAGTTATTGGAAAATACAACAAATACAACATCGCTTTCATGGGTGCCGTCGCGGGACCAGAAGACTCAGAGAAAGAGGTAGACACTGGCGAACTGCCACTCGCTGACTATAACTACTCCGTTCTTCGATTGCAACGAGAAGTCGGCAAAACGTCATCTGTCGGGTTCTTAGGCGTTAACAAACAACGCGGTGGCACGTATGACCGAGCGGGAGGACTTGACGCACGCATTCAACTCCCTGCTGCTACAAGCCTTAATCTGGAATACGCAAGAGAATGGAAAGCCGGTGGACTCGACATGCCAGAGAGCACTGCTGACGATCTTATCTTTGTGCAACTCGCACGACGGACGAATGTGTTCTCAATAGATGCTATCTATGCAGACATCGGTGAGCATTTTAATCCCGAAACCGGTTTCGTCCCACGCGTAGATAGACGTGGCGTGATTATCAGAAGCCGCTATAACAAACAATACAAAGGTGCTGTTGAAAGACTTCGCGGTGAAGTCGAATACGAACGCCTCGTCAACCACGCAGGCGAACTCACGAATCACAGGGCGGGTTTTAGTGGACTTTTCGGGATCTACGATTTCTTTTTCCTTATCGGACCTGAATGGTACAATCACATTGACGACGACGATGACCAACTCTATGAGGACAGAACCGCCCGTTTCTTCGTCGGATGGTTTCCACCGAAATACGTGCAAATCCGAAACACCGGTAACTTCGGTCTACGTAATGACAAAAACATCTTCTTTATCCGACCGGAAATTACCATCCGACCAACTGCCAAACTCAGTTTTGAGCTCATTTTGCAAAGACTCCATGAAAGGGAACCAGATGCAACAGTATGGCAGCTGACGGAATGGACGCAACGTTTGGTCGTGAATTACCAGTTCGCACAGCGTATGTACGCAAGGGCAAGTGCGGAATTTACCATCGAAGAAGAACGCCGAGTCTTCGCACTCTTTGCTTATGAATATCGTCCTGAAAGCAATTTCTTTATCGTCTACAATGACAACCGTGATGTCGAAGGAGACACTGAACGCATTGTATTTATCAAAGTCTCCCATTTGCTGAAAACAGATCTTTTTTAATAGCAAACCGCGAATCGCGAACCGCCACTTAATGGAGGACACTCCCACGGAAAACTTTCTGAAACGTCATCAGCCCTGGATGCTGGCGGCACTCTCAGCAATCCTGCTATTTCTCAGTTTCCCCAATGCCAACCTTTTCCCGTTCGCTTGGGTTGCGCTTGTACCATTTTTCATCGCCTTCAGGGATACCGCGAATGGAAAATCGGCTTTCTGGATCGGTTACCTCACGGGTTTTCTATTCTTCGGCGGATTGCTTACCGCTATTGCTCTTCTCTACCCGTATGCGAACATCTTCGCCACGATGGTCGGTTACCTGCTCCTCGTGGGTTACACTGCCCTCTACTTCGCTGTTTTTCCGGTCCTGATGCGAATCGTGCCGTGGCGTTCGGGTCTACTGTTTCCAGTCGCAGCAGCCGCTATCTGGACGGCACTCGAATGGGTGCGGAGTTGGTTAATGACAGGATTCCCTTGGGGCAGCATCGGTTACTCGCAATGGAACAACCCACTTGGCATACAAATCGCTTCGCTTGTTGGTGTACACGGCATCAGTTTCGTTATCGTGTTTTTCAACGCCGGTATTGCCACGATGCTTTGTAACCGCCATCGGTGGCGACAGGAGATACCCGCCTTAGTTCTACCGCTAATTTTGACGCTGCTCTGCTTTGGTTACGGTGCCTTTCAACTCCGAGATGCATCCTCTATAGACAGAGATTCGGACATCACTGCTTCTGAAACCTCCCAAACTTTAAACATCGCACTCATCCCCGGCAATATCTCACAACTTGAGAAATGGGATATCCGTCAATTTCCACAGATATTGCAACGCTATATCAACCTAACACATATAGCAGGTCAGGAAAATCCGGATCTCATTGTGTGGCCCGAAACAGCCATAAGAAGCGAAGCACTGACAGGCGAGTGGCCCACCTACTATAGAAGATTCCTCCTAATGCTTCGCGATATAGCAACCCCAATACTCATCGGGACAGCCAGTGAAGGCGACGAAACACATGAGACAATAGGTAAGTTTTACAGACGCGCTACAGAGAAAGAGAAGGATGCCAACATATACAACCGAGTTTTGTCAATAGCCCCAGATGGAAAGATAGCCGGCGGATACGCGAAGATGCACCTCGTTCCATTTGGCGAATATGTGCCACTCACAGATCTTCTCCCTGACTTCATTCCGAACTTCATCCAATTTAAACCCTTCGCTCACGGAAAATCAGTAAACCTTTTACCGGTGTTTAACGTTAAAAACAATACAGGAGATGAAAAAATAGAAATTGGTGCTTCGATCTGTTTTGAGTCGGTATTTCCAGACGAATTTCGTAGACCCGTCCAAAAAGGCGCGCAAGTGATGGGAATCTTCACAAACGATGCTTGGTTCAAAGGAACCGCTTTCCCTGAACTGCACTTGTCGATGGCACCCTTTCGCGCCGTTGAGAACCGAATCACGGTATTCCGTTGTGCGAATGGTGGATTTACATGCGTCGTAGATCGGTTCGGTAGGATAACAACTCCTTCAATAACACCAGGCACGACGCAACAGGTAGTTATGGCATCCGTTCCACTTCTTTCATCTTCAGCGCATAAATATACACTTTATACTCGCTATGGCGATTGGTTTCCGATGCTTTGCGCAATCATCTGTATTGGATGGTTCGGCAGTCAAATCGTCCTCCGATTCCGCCGTAGAGATGCCTAACGACTCACGAGGAGCAACATGCTTGTAGATTTACAAACACAGGTTGAAGAGATGCATACCCGCCTCTTAGAAATCGGAGGTTATCTTTGACCTGGCAGAAAAACGAAAAGAATTAACTGAACTCGAAGAAGCAACCGCCGCGCCAGATTTTTGGGGCAATACCCAACGGGTCCAAGAAGTTAACCAACGGATCTCTGTCCTCCGAGATAAAATCGGTGCTTACGAAGCACTCAATCTCAAAATTGAAGACATCCAAATCCTACTCGAACTTGCGAGCGAAGAAAACGATGCCAGTCTACATACCGAAATTGCAGATGGATTAGAGGGTATCGCAAGTCAGCTTGAGCAGATGGAACTCCAATTAATGCTAACGGGTGAGTTTGACGAGAATAACGCAATTCTCAACATACACTCTGGGGCAGGGGGCATTGACGCACAAGACTGGGCAGGCATGCTGATGCGGATGTACCTCCGCTGGTGCGACCAACGTAGCTATCAGACGGAGATCGTCGATCTCGCCGCTGGAGATGAAGCCGGTATCAAAAGCGCGACCATCCTCGTTAAAGGTCCCTCAGCCTACGGCTACCTACAGGCTGAATCCGGCGTACATAGGCTCGTCCGATTGTCCCCCTACGACTTCAACAAACGCCGACATACCTCTTTTGCTGCTATCGACGTTATGCCTGAAATCGACGATTCTGTCGAAGTCGATATTCAAACAGAAGACCTCCGAATAGACTTCTATCGGGCAAGTGGTGCAGGTGGACAGCACGTCAATGTCACAGACTCAGCCGTTCGGATTACACATAAGCCTACTGGGATTATTGTCCAGTGCCAGAACGAGCGTTCTCAGCACAAAAACCGAGAGATCGCAATGAAACTGCTCCGTTCGCGCCTTCATGAAAAATACAGGGCAGAACGCGAAGCAGAACTTTCAAAACAGCGCAGCGAACGTCTCAATATTGACTTTGGAAGTCAAATCCGGTCTTACGTGCTACATCCGTATCAACGCGTCAAGGATTTACGCACGAACGTCGAAACCGGGAACGTTAACGCTGTATTAGATGGGGCTTTGGATGCATTCATCGAAGCCTATCTGAAAATGAAGGCACATGTTAGGAGTTAGTTGTTGGTTAAGAGGTTCGTGTGAATAATTCACGCCTTCTTTGAGTACTCCAAACTCAAGTTGACTGTTACTTCTTAAAAGACAGCTCTTAACTAAAAACTATTAACCAACAACTATTAACTAAAAGCGGTCTGCGGTTCGCTATTCGCTATTTTAGGTTGCTTTATGCGCCAAAGTGAAGTATAATTACTATAAAGCAAATATCTGGGCAAGACCCTCTAATACGTAGGTAGTGTTTACATTGTGTAAGTTATTGACATTTTTGTTAGGTTTTGGTAGA
>JAPPII010000071.1 GCA_028820845.1 Candidatus Poribacteria bacterium | reverse complement strand
TTGCCCATCTACATCCCCAAGCTAAAGCATGGGGTCTTGACGGGAAGATTGATAAGTAGGACTTACGCAATGTTGATAGAAATAATAGGATTTTGCAGTTGTTGTCGGATGTAATCCTGGAGTAAACTTGCTTTGAGTTGATAAATCGTTTGACCGGCTGCACGTGCGGCACGCATCAAACTCACCTAGACCCAGAAACAATAGGCAATATGATTGCGTTGGGCACGATACTTGCGACACTGACACTTACCGATCCCTGTGGTTGCTTCAGTTCCCGATGAAGTTGCTCAATCTTCCAGGGGAGACGACAGGTCTCGTGCGTCGCCTCAACATCGCATTGAGATAAATCGTTGGTTACAATATATGCCGTGCGTCCAGAGGCAGACGCTATCCGGAACACCTTCACTTGATGGTCTTTCGGGAACTTTCGGATATGCACAAGTTTGCCCGTAGGCACTTCCGAAGCCGTCCACGTCAACGCCTCTACACGTTGGTAGCCTGAGGCAACTGAAGTGCTGACGAGCCGGCTGCGTTTCACAGGGGCATAGGAGACCTTAGAAAGTGCTTCAATCGCTTTCATGACCTTCATTGAAGCATACCAAGTATCCATCAGCACCCTCCGAAACGCAAGACGTTTGACGAAGGGGGCATTTCGCAACATATCTACAAGATGCTGAAGTTTGGTTTTACCATCTCGGTCACTGTCATAAATACGATAATCAATGATCCAATACGCCTGCGTCTTTGGATTGACATAGCGGCATGTGACGATACCGATCCCTGTAATGACGCGCTTCTCTGAACCGCTCCATTGTCTACGAACGCTTTGAATCGCTTTGGCATACGGTTTTGCCACAACGGTATCGTCAAAGATCAGGTAGCCATCGGGGTCAAACTCAATGTCATTTTTCACCGAGCGCCAGAGGTCTCCCGCAGAGATACGTTCTTCACGCAGCAACCGATTGAGTTGGTCATGACTCCATCGGTCTGTATGCTCCGCAAAATACGTCTGCGTAAAGTTGTGAAAACTGGCTAAGAGAAACTGGCAATAATCCGATAATAACGGGAGTCTTTTTTCTGAAACATTTAGGGTCGTCATAAGGCTAAAGTATAACACAACTCTAACTTAATGCGTAAGTCGTAATAAAAATAAAAAACTGCTAATTTTTATCAAGTTTTTTCGCGAACAATTAATTTTTCTGATATAATCGGACGATGCGGGTCAATGAACCTGTTGTTCTCATCTTTACGGCGTGGTTCAGGTAAGGCATCGGCTTTGGCACGCAGCTTCGCAAGCGCATCGGCGTAGGCAGGAACATCAATCAGATTGTTTCGTTCATCTGGGTCTTTGGAGAGATCAAAGAGCTGTTCGGGCCACCCTTTGTTGTTGTCAAATCGGAAGTACTTTAGGCTGCCCTCTTTGACCATAACAGAGGGTCCATTTTGGGCACGCCAGAGTTCACTATAAACAGTATCGTGCCAGTCGGTTGCATTTCCTTCAATCAGCGGCACGAGCGACTGTCCATCAAGTTGATCAGGGGCAGGGATCTCCGCCAACTCACACAGGGTCGGAAACAGATCCACTAACGAGACATTCTGCTCAACGATTCTTGGTTCTCGCCCAAACCGCTTCGGGTACCAGATAGAGAGCGGCACCCGTGCCGAAGCCTCAAAGAAACTCTGTTTTTCCCATACGCCTTTCGTCCCAAGCATCTCACCATGGTCAGAGAGGAAAACGATAATAAAATCGTCCAAGACGTTCAGATGTTCGAGTTTCTCAATGACGCGGTTGAATTGGGCATCCATCCACTCAATCATCCCGTAGTAGGCAGCGGTCGCCCGGTGTGCCTGACGATAGGTTACATCTTCGCCGACCCTAACCCTAAAAAAATCGTCGCATTCAAATTGTTCGTTCGGCTCTTCAACGATAGGCTCCACGCGCTGCATGTAGTAGGTAAATAGATCCATCGGACACTGATACGGATAGTGGGGTGCTATGAGACTTACCGCCATACAGAGCGGGTTTGCTTTCGGACGATCATAGGAGGCGTTGACGAAATACTCCTCAAGAAATAGCAGCGCACCGTCCACATTGTATTGGTCATGGATCATCCACTGTCCTAAACCCGGTTGGGCATCACGGATCTCTTGAATCACCTTGTTTTGCTTCATACCCGTCCCTGGTTCCGGTTCAATCTGTGCGTGGTGTTCATCTTTAACAGCCGGATACGGATACCCGTTATTACCAATGATATCGCGTCCGACGCGTTCGCGCCAGCCGTGCATCACATCCGTTCCGACGAAGTGCATCTTACCAGCACAACAGGTGTAATATCCATAGTTTCCCAGCTGCCCCGGAATCGTTCGGACTTCCGTCGGCATCGGATCGCCGAAATTGAGACTCCCGCAGTTACGTGGATAAAGTCCTGAAAGGAAACTCTGTCGGGCAGGCACACAAATTGGCGAAGGTGTGTAAGCGTTACGGAAGTAGGTCCCTTCCTCCATAAACCGAGAAAGCGTCGGCATACGGATTGCCGGGTCTCCTTCGATTGGCTGAATATCAGGACGATGTTCATCGTTGATGAGGAATAGAATGTGGGGTTTATTTTGTGGCATGATTATTGTTCGCGGTTCGCGACTTGCTAATAAAGAGACATCAATCCTTCTGCGCCGGGAATAGGTTTTCGTTCAAATTCGGGGGTAATCCAGCGGGCACCGGAAGGTCTACCGGGGTTCCGATAGGCGTAGACGATACACCACCGAGTATGACTATCAGGTTTTCGTGGACTTACTGCATGTGCGGCATGTGTCCACATCAACGCAACTGTGCCAGAGGGTGCGGATAACGCCTCGATTTCAAGCGGTTCCGCAGTCTCTGGATGCTTTCTGCCAGCGAGCCAACCTTCGCGGAGCACCTCGTCTGTTGGAGCATGGATCCTTGCATCCCGATAGAGATGGCTTCCAGGAACAGCCTTTAACCCACCATCGTCGGGTTCAAATCCATTGACGTAGAAGAAGATACGGACGAACCCCAAACTTGGGTTATCATCAGCGTATCCGTGACTATGCCATCCAATACCACGATTGCCCCCGGGTCTATTGAGGCTCACACAATGGTCGTATCGGATATCTTCACCCAAAACTTTCCGTGCAAGTTCAATCATCTGCGGGTGTGCAATCAGGCTTTCGAGATAATCGTCATATTCTGCAGAAAATCGGTTGGGTTCATGTCCTTCTTTCGACGTACGAGAGAGTTCATGGATATGGGAGAGTGAGTTCGTCAACTTCTCTTGTGCATCTGGCGTGAGCAAGCCGGGGAGAACGAAATGACCATCGCTATCCAACGTTTTTCGTTCTTTCTGACCAAACGCATAGGAATGAAAAATCGGGGGCTGTGGCATGGAAAACTTCCTTTCGTTCAGGCATTACAATTATGCGCTTAAATCCTACATACTGTATAGTGTATCATGAAATAGCCTTTTTTCAAATTGAATTCTGTCTCTATCAAAACTCAACTACTTCAATGCAGGTCCCGGATTCCGATTCCATTTTAAGGGTTCAACATCGCCATCACAGATCGGCGCGAGTTCGGCGATTCGTTCCCACTCCGCCTCCGACCACGCGAAACTTTGCCGAAGTCTGCCGATATGTGCTTGCATACTTGCCGGCAACAGCGCAAAAAATGGATGATACCAGAGCGTAATCACCGTCCGACGTTCATCTGATTGATTACCGTGCGAAGCGTGTAGGAGTCGAGAATCACCGATAACCAAATCCCCTGCTTTCACAGGTATGTCAATTTCACCAGGAAACTGTTGATATGCCGGATGAGCGGCATCTTCCACGCGCTGCAGTGCCTCACCGTGCGCATTGGGGAGTATATCGTGCAGCGGATGACGATTGAGGTGCGAACCACCAATCACACGGAGACAACCGTTGTCGGGTGTTGTGTCAACCAGATAGTACATGAGAAACAACTGTTGTGGCAGTGCTGTATAGCTGCACGGATCGTCCCACCCCCACCAATCCTGATGCCAAAATAGCGGTGGACTTTGCGGAGGTTTGCTGATGACGTATCCCGATGAGAATTTCGGTCTCAAGAAACCCAAAGCCTCAAGAGCCTGCAACGCCCGTGGATAAGCAACCAATTCGGCGAACAACGGGTGCATATAGACGCTAATCATACTGCCAGAGGAACGATGGGCTGCGCGCGCATCTTCTGTCTGCGCGTCAATCAATTCGTCGGTCACCGTCCGGAGCCGCGCAAGCATTTCTTCCTTCAAAACGTTCTCAATCACACAATAACCGTCAATAATTAATTGATCGTATTTCTCTTTCGGTTTTTCGACTTTCATATTTGTCCCCAATTGTTCTATCACTTTTTAGCGACAACAGAAAACCCATCGTCTTTTGGATGGAAGTCTTCGAGTCTACGCTTCTTGTAGAAATGGACATCCGTAAATCCCGTCCCTGCAAGACAGTTCTTGATTTCGTTTGGTCGGAGGTGCTGATTAAAAAAGTCACATCTGTAATGTTTCTGCGTCCCTAAGTCTATTTTCAGCCAAGTGCATCTTTCGCCTTCGTTATCTTCGTCCCATTCTGTCTTTTGTAGGACAAACACGTTTTTCTCAAGCTCACTCCGATCCTCCATTGGAGATCGCTTCTTTCGCATTGATGGATTTGAATGCACAAAGTAAAGCCTGCCGTTAGGTGTGAGTGCTTTATAGATCCGTTTTAGGAGCAATACCAACCTCTCCCTGGAGTTATAGAAAAACGAGCCTTCAAAGAAAATAACAGAAAACGCCTCTTCAAAACGCATTTCATTGTAGTCACCCAAAACATATTCAATCTCTAAATTTTCGAGTTGTGTAATTCTTTTGGCTTCAGCAAGAAAGTTGGGCGACATGTCCATGCCAACAACAGGGTAGCCGCGCCGGACAAATTCACGCGAATAACTTCCGATTCCGCAGCCTGCCTCTAATATTTTGTCATTTTTAGATAACTGGAGTGCCTGTTCATAGAACGGAATATGCTTTTTTATAAATTCTGGTGCCTCAAAATTGTGTCCCGCATGTTCAAGGTACCATCCATCGTATACTTCATGCCCAAAATCAGTTCTCATAAACTCGCTGGGGAGATCGTTCATTTTTTTCCTTAGATTGAAGGTAGGTTCTCAGGTCAGTAGTTCGGGGAGTTGTCTATACATTTTGATAATTCACTATAATCAAACCACATTTGCAAATAAAAGTCAAACAAATTTTGGGAGGGTAAGTGCCTCCCACCTTGACTTTTTTCTTAAATATGCTATCATTAGATTAATACCAAATCAGACAAATCAAGTTACCAATCGAGAGGAGAAAAGATGTCGAATGTTGTAAGTCGGCAAATTCGTCTTAAGAACAGGATTGTTGGGATGCCAAAGGAAAGTGATTTTGAACTCGTGGAGACATCCCTGCCTGAACCCGCGGCAGGAGAGGTATTAGTCCAAAACCTTTACACATCCGTAGACCCATATATGCGCGGTGCCATGCGCGGGGTTGAACTCGGCAAACCCCTGGAAGGCAGATGTGCCGGTCAGATTCTGCAATCCAACAGCGATGCGTTTCAAGTCGGAGACTATGTGACAGGCATGTTAGGGTGGCGTGATCATTACGTTGCATCAGCAGAAAGCCTAACTGCTGTCGATCTGTCAATCGCTCCGCTGCAGTCATTTTTAGGTGCAGTCGGTATGCCCGGACGCACCGCCTATTTCGGATTTCTGGAGATTGGGCAGCCCAAAGCAGGAGAAACAGTGTTTGTATCTGCAGCAGCAGGTGCCGTCGGTTCCATCGTCTGCCAAATCGCTAAAATTAAAGGCTGCCGAGTCGTCGCAAGTGCTGGCTCTGACCAGAAAGTCGCATGGCTATTGGAGACAGCAGGCGTTGATGCCGCTTTTAACTACAAAAATGTTGATGATTTGGAAGCCGAACTCAGGAAACACTGCCCAGATGGGCTTGATGTATACTTTGAGAATGTCGGTGGCAGACATCTCCAAGCCGCACTTGCAGTGATGAATATGCATGGACGTATTCCGCTGTGTGGGATGATCTCCCAATATAACGATATTGAACCGACACCGGGTCCGACCAATCTCAGTTCCGCTATCGGTAAACGGATTAGACTACAAGGGTTTATCGTCACTGACTTCATGGAACGCAACGCTGAATTTTACCGCGACATGCGGCAGTGGATAGCGGAAGATAAAATACAGTGGGAAGAGACAATCGTAGAAGGTTTAGAGAATGCACCAAAGGCGTTTATGGCACTTTTCACAGGTGAGAAACTCGGCAAAATAGTCGTCAAAATATAAAGGAGTTTTACAATGGAAACCACCAGAACCGCACGCGCCACCGTGATGAGTGGCAAAAATTTTGAAGTCCGAGAATATCCGATAGTCGATCCCGCGCCCGGGACAGTCTTGGTCCGTCAAGAGTTAGGTGGTATTTGTGGCACCGATCTCCACAACTGGGAATTCGGACATATCAAACACGATATTATCCTCGGGCATGAGAATGTCGGTGTGATTGAGACGCTCGGGGAAGGTGTCGAAACAGACTACCTTGGGAACCCGGTTAAAGAAGGGGACAGAATCGCGCTCTCACCGAGTGGCGGACTCGGTTTCTCTCCATCGGAAGAAGCACCATATCTGCGCGGTGGATTCAGTGAGTACATCTATCTTTCAAATCCAGACACAAATATGTTCCTTAGAACCGATCTACCCCCAGAAATCGCTGTTCTCGCTGAACCGGCTTCTTGTGCGGCACACTGTGTCTCTCGTGGACGGATCGAATTTGGGGATACAGTGGTGATTCAAGGTACGGGTCCGATCGGTCTGCTTGCCCTCAATTGGGCAAGAGTTTCTGGCGCAGGTAGGCTTATCGCTGTTGGTGGACCTCCAGGAAGACTTGAAATGGCAAAAAGACTGGGGGCAGACCTTACCATTGACATCGCCGAAGTGTCAGACCCGGAAGAACGGAAAAAAATTGTCCGCGAAAATACGTCGCAAGGCGAAGGTGCCGATGTCGTCTACGAATGCACCGGCTTTCCCGCCGCTATCCCCGAAGGTTTAGACTACATCAGGTACAGCGGAACTTACGTTGTCTATGGACATTTCGTAGATGTCGGCACTTTTGACTGCAATCCGAACCAGATGTTAATGCGTAAAAACCTGCGATTGGAAGCCGGATGGGGGTTCGAGAGAAAGCATTTCCTCCGCGCCATCCCAATGCTTGAGAAGCACGCCTCGCTTTTTGGCGGGTTTGTCAGCCACATTCTTCCATTAGAAGATGTGTCCAAAGGTTTTGATGCGCTTCATGAAAACTATCACTTAGATGGCAAAGATACGATTAAGATTGCTGTCAGGGGTGGTGCCTAAACGGGTAGGTTAGGGGCAGGCACAAGACCTGCCCTACAAAAATGTCAACACAAAGGGCAGGCACAAGACCTGCCCCTACAAGAATAGCGTCCATTACACATTCGGTTAGACAAACGCTGCGCTTTCCACATCTGCGAGGAACACCCGCGCACCATTTTGCAAGGCGGAGCGATGTACCGCTGCTTCAAACAACAGTTCATTCCACGCGGCTTCACCGTCGGCGGGAAAAGATGTGTCGGCGTGCATCGCTTTGACCACACCGTCAGCCATCCGCTTAAAAGACTCCGGCATCTCTGGACTTCCGGCTTCGGCTTCCCAGAGTTCCTCGTGTTCTGAACTATTCGCTTTTCGTCGGCAGTACCAACCCTCTAAACCGCGTGCTTCGGCGTAAGAGGTTTCGCCAAGGACTTTCACCCGAAGCGGATGATCATCGTAACCCCACAGGTTCGTGCCGCTCAGGGATCCGATGACCCCGTTTTCCCAACCGATATGAATCAGTCGTTCCCAGTCGCGGTCTTGCTTCGGATCCCCGATAGTACTTACCCACTCCGGTGTGCCCATCGTCCAGAGGATTTGGTCGATAACGTGTGACCAGCAGTTGAAGTGCGCCCGGGCGTGTACCATCCGAATTTCACCCAACCGACCTTCTGCAACGTCATCGTGAAGTTTTCGGAAATGGTGCATAAATCGGTAGTTGAAATCAATGCCGAACTTCAGTCCAGAATCGCGCCATGTTGATATAGCGGGTGCTGCAATAGCAAGATCGGGTTCCCGTACGCGATGCTGTCCTTCTAATCCACAGAGCGGTTTCTCTGTAAATACATTGCGTCCGGCTTCGAGCAATTGCCGAAGCGGGGGAATACGACGGGTCTCATTGACAATGAGAAGCACGAGTTCGGCATCGCAATCCGCTAAGAGTTCCTCAATCGAGTAATATCCCGGCACACCAAATTGTTCTTCTGCTTTCGCGAGGAGTTCCGGGTCCATATCGCATACCGCGACGACTTCCGCGTCCGGATGGTTGTGGAAGTTCCCACCGTGCATCAACCCCATACCTCTACCGCTGATAAGCGCACATCTTGTCATGGCTCAATTCCTCTCAGTTTATCGGACCTTCGATTTCAGGTCTCCCCACCTTGTCGCGAGTTTTCCTTCAGGTTCAACAGCAAGCTTTTGTGGATCAAAATTATCGGCGAAGATCTCCTCTTCGTGCTCAGGTGTTGCAACGACAACATTATCAACACCATAAATACCGAATTTCCAGCAGTCGAAACTAATGTTTCCGGACTTGTAAGTATCGTCCTTGATTTCCCACTCAGCGACCTGGACCTTCTTCTTTTTATCAGTGATGTCCCATATATGAATGGTCACCCGCTTTTCGTCCGTCATCAGTGCCGCTTTGAGTATGAAATGTTCAGATGCTGCATCGTAGTTAGACGACGCGGGTCCACCCTTCGCTGGGAAAGGTTGCCAAGCAGCAACCGGTCCAGCTTTGTTTGTTGTCACTTTAACGCTGTTGCGTCCCCACCAGCGCATCCAATAAGAACCATCAGGTGTCTGCCGCAACGCACCGCCGCCGTCTCCCTGTCCACTCCATTCGATGATGAACCATTCGTAATAGATAACCATATCGTTGAAGTGTTGAACAGACCGCAGACTCACATAGTCTCCACCGGATTTCCCTTGATTCAAATAGAGGATACCGTCTTTCGGGTAGACAAATTTGGGGTGCCCCGTCTGCCATTTCGTCGTTAAGTCCAAATCGCCCTCAAAATCTTCCTGCAACAAAATTTCCGCATGCACATTATACGCCCCAAAAACAAGTAACGCCAAAATCAAGGCGTATCTAATTAGGTGTATCATTTTTTGGAAACTCCTTTATTCGGGTCCATTACATTGGAAAAGTAGTCTAAGGAAATTAAGACAAATTGTGGTTTAAGGGCGCGATTCCCCTCAATGGCTCTATTATGAAGCCGAAGCGAAACGCGCCCAATCCAGTGATACCGTAATCCAGCATTCGCAGTATATCAGAGAAAACAAAAAAGGTCAAGGAAAAATGGACTTTATAGATATAAGTAGATTCGGCGTGCCTCTATTCCTCTTGATGCTTCTTTTCAAACATGCTACACTTTTATCCACGCCTCACATCACAAGACGAAAACGGCACTCTCAGAAACCAAAGTATAGGAAAATTATGAACACTCAACAACTCCCCACAATCGGTTTTATTGGACTTGGAAACATGGGCGGGCGGATGGCGAAAAATCTCCATAATGCCGGGCATCCGCTCATGGGATATGACATCGACCCCACAAAATGCAAGGCACTCGCTGCAACAGGCGCGACTGCTGGAAAAGATAGCAATGAAGTCGTCAAAAACAGCGATGTCATCATGACCAGTTTGTGTTCCTCCGCTGTTTTTTGCAGCGTCGCTGAACAACACCTCATTCCCAATGCCCGCGACGGTCACGTTTTTATCGACTTAGGCACGACAGAATTAGAACAGACACGGAAGATCGCAACGGCACTCACCGAAAAAGGCGCGACCCTGATAGACGCACCGGTAAGTGGTGGATCCAACGGATCCGAAACAGGAACACTTCGGATCTTCGTTGGTGGTGATGCAGCGGTCGTTGAAAAGCATCGTCCAATCTTGGAAATCATCGGTGAACCGAAATACGTAGTGTATTGCGGTCCGAGTGGTTCCGGTCAGATTGTCAAGGGTGTGAATCAACTGGCGATGGGACTCGGTGATGCAGCATTTATGGAGGCGATGGCTTATGGGGTCTGTGCCGGTGTAGACCCAGAGGCAATCCGAAAGGTCGTCGGAATGGGTGATGGATGGCGTGGACAGTTTGACAGAATCGCCAAACGTATCGTTGATGGAACCGGTAAGACGCTCGTTGTGAAATATCCAGAACTGCCGTATTTTCTTGCAGCAGCAGAGAAAGCCGGATTTGAAATCCCGTTGACCAAAGCACTCTACGAGTTTTGTAAAAAGGGGAATTACGAAATGTTTGACAATATGAATCGCTCCTCACGTTCATTTTGGCATGAATTGACCAAGGATTCTGAAGAGAAATAGACTTAGCCTGCATCGAAAACGGCTGATATTTCGATCTGTAGGAGAGACAAAAGTTCTCTTTTCAAGCGAATGAGAGCAGTATCAGTGATGTCTCTTGGACGCGATAGAGAGACAGGCACCTCTGCCTTGAGCGTCGCGGGTCGGGCAGTTAGCACGTAAATTTTATCTGCAAGCAACAGTGCTTCCTCAATATCATGGGTAATGAGCAAAACGGTCTGCCTGTCTTCTGCCCAAATGTCGAGTAGGATGGATTGCATGACAGTCCGTGTCATTGCATCCAACGCACCGAACGGTTCATCTAAAAGCAGCACCTTTTTCCGAAAAAGGAGCGTCCGGACGAGCGCGACGCGTTGCCGCATTCCACCCGATAGCTGCATTGGATAACTGTTTTCAAACCCGCTTAATCCGAGTTGCGCCAAACGCTTTTGTGCTTCCTCCCGCGCGGTGTCAAGCAGTTCGTTGTGAATCTCTGGACCAATGAGGACATTTCTCAGGACAGTTCGCCACGGTAAGAGAAGATCCTTTTGTTGCATATAAGCAAAATCACCGGTATTGCCATAGATGCGTTTGCCGTTGAGGTAAATTTCTCCAGTGTCCGGCACAAGTAGCCCAGAAATAATATTAAAAAGCGTGCTTTTCCCACAACCCGAGGGACCCAATAAAGCGACAAACTGCCCTTCATCAACAGAGAAATTCAAGGTATCCAATACCTGTAATCGGGTATCTTTTTGAACAAAGCTTTGTGTTAAATTCCGGACCTCTAATTTACTCATAACCTTACATGCCTTAGCCTCAAGCAGCACGTTGGCGGAAAAATCGGATAAGCGGCTTTACATAGGATTCATCTGTTCTGATGTGAATAGAATCAATTTGGCTTGCTCGGAAAATCTGTCTACGTTCAGCATCGGCACGTTGATTAAGCTCTTGATACGACTGTCGCGCTGTCTCGGAACGCGTATCAATAACGACCGTCTCTCCGGTCTCAGCATCCGCCAGTTCTATGAGTCCAATGTTTGGCAATTCCACCTCGCGTCTGTCCTGTAAGGCAATCGCAATAAGTGAATGCCGTTTACTGCTCAAACGCAACTGCTTTTCATATCCTGTATCCTTAAAATCAGAAATGAGAAACACAACGCTGTGGGGCTTGAGCACGCGATCGACGAACGCCAACGCCGTTTCAATACTTGTACGCGGTTGCTTCGGCTGAAAACGAAGTATATCCCGAACGACGCGTAAGACGTGTCTTCTCCCCTTCCGCGGCGCAACGAAGTGTTCAACGGTATCCGTGAAACAGATGAGTCCAACTTTATCGTTATTCTTGATAGCGGAAAAAGCAAGGAGTGCCGCAATTTCAGCAGCAATTTCCGCTTTCGTCTCAGCGATACTCCCGAAACCCGTCGAGGCACTCATATCCACAACCAACATCATGACGAGTTCACGTTCCTCTACATACTGTTTGATGTAAGCCTGCCCCATGCGTGCGGTTACATTCCAATCAATCGCACGAATCTCGTCTCCCACTTGATATTCACGGACCTCGTCGAAGGTAATCCCTTGTCCTTTGAAGACACTCTCATACTCCCCCGCGAAGACGGTGTTGACGAGGCGATTGGTAAATATTTCGATGTGCTGGATTTTTTTAAGAATCTCTTTTTCGTTCATGTATCGGTAGTTGTCAGTTGTCGGTTATCAATAAAAACACTTGCTTAACTCTCTAAGCCCTATTATACTATCAGGAAAAAGAAGGGAAATCAACGCCTTTTTATTCTGAGATCACTTGGTATAACTTGCAAGTCAAAATTCGTTATGAACAACTTAGAAAACACCGCAATTGAGATTCACCGTGAGATTCAAACAGGGAATATTCGTCATGTCGTTTTCGATTTCGATGGCACAATCTCGCTAATTCGAGACGGTTGGCAGAATGTAATGGTCCCATTGATGATTGAATGCCTCCAAACCGAAACGGACACCACCGAAACACAAGAAGAACTGGAGGCACTCGTCGTTGAATTTGTGGATAGACTGACCGGCAAACAGACCATCTATCAGATGATTCAGTTAACTGAAGAGATTGAGAAACGCGGCGGAACACCGAAGGAACCCATCGCTTACAAAGACGAGTACAACCGCCGATTGCTGCCCGTCGTTGAGGAACGCATTGCTGGACTCGCAGCAGGCACACTGTCTGCTGATCCCCTTCGCGTGCCGAGGTCCCTCGAATTTCTTCAAAGCCTCCGTGAAATGGGGATCAGCTGCTATCTCGCCAGCGGAACAGATGTCGAATTCGTCAAAAATGAGGCGACACTCCTCGGTGTTGCAGAATACTTTGACGGTGGGATTTTCGGTGCCTTGCGGGAATATAAGAAGTTTTCCAAAGCCATGGTCATCCAAAAAATTATCACAGATTTTGAACTCAGCGGAAGCGAATTGCTCATCGTCGGAGACGGCTACGTAGAGATCGAAAATGCCAAAGAGGTAGGCGCAATCGCTGTCGGTGTAGCATCCATTGAGGACAATATGTACAATATGAATGCTGATAAACGGGAACGCCTCATCAGTGCCGGTGCGGATATTATTATTCCTGACTTCCGAGAGGGAGCGCAGCTGCTGGATTATCTATTCAATCTATAGAATTCATTTTATAAACAAACGCACGAGGAGTAAACTATGGCAAAATACGCGAAAGCGTCCGTTCACCCTTCCGAACTACGCGAATTTCAAGACGACCAAACGGGCACGCATATCTATCAACTCACAAACGATACCTCCATCAACCATAACCTCTACTTCCTGACATCTTCGTTCACCCCCAACCAAGAACACCTTATCTTTACCTCCTACCGTTCAGGAAAGCCGAATTTTTTCAAGTTGGAATTCCCCAACGGCGATATTGTGCAGCTAACGGATGCTGACGACATCCACGGCTATTCCGGTGTGATCTCCAAAGATGGCACGGAACTCTTTTATACACAAGCGGATGCTATAAAGGCAATCCATCTTGATACACTTGAGGAACGCGTGCTTGCAGAATTTCCGAATGGAAGTCTCGGTGAATGTAGTGTCAGTGCGGATGAACGGTTTATCGTAACAGCCATGAAACGCGACGACAAATCGCACATTACTGTTACGGCTACTGATGGCAGCGATGGTGAGGTCATCTATACCTCCCCCGACCAGACGATTATCCACCCGCAGTTTCACCCGAAACACCCCGACCTCATTGCCTATTCTGGCGATCCGGCACCGCGGATGTGGACTATCAAACGGGACGGCACGGAAAACCTAAGCCTCTATCAACACGATAACAACGAGTTTCTTGTGCACGAGACCTTCCTTGGTTCGCTGGACGAATTGATTGTGACGCATTGGCCCTACGCGCTTCGGCGGATGTCTCTGGAAACGCTACAGATACAGACGATTGCCGATTTCAACGCGTGGCATATTGCCAGTAACCGCGCCGGAACGAAGGTCCTGTGTGATACCGTTCACCCCGATATTGGTCTGCGACTTGTTGATGTGGAGACGGGTGAACATACGCCTATCTGTTATCCGCAGAGTTCGTCCAGTGGGAGTCAGTGGAAAACCGATCGGTACGCCCTCGCAGAAGACTGGGCAGCCGCACAGCAAACAGGCGACAGAGAGAAGGCACTCAGTTGGATGGAGATGAAGGTGGACACTGTCTATGGACCGCAGTGGACGCACCCACATCCCTCATTTAGTCCTGATGAGTCGGCGGTTGTGTATACCTCGGATGTTTCGGGGCATTCACAGGTTTATGTTGCTGTGATTCCGTAGGACGGTTGCTACTGGGTTTGGAAAAGATACTCCTGATGTCAATGGCGATGGAGTTGTCAATGTCTTGGATTTGGTGGCTGTGGCGAATCAGTTTGGGCAGTAAATCAACATTGCTATCTCAATGTCAATACGGTATAATAGATAGCGTTGTGATGAAAATTCCCGCGCTGCTGAGCAAAAGAGTGAAGCATACACCAATGATAATAGCAGGTCCTATTGAAATATCTAGCCAATGAAAATTGTTTACGGACGAAAACTAACGGAATTTGCTCAGAGACATCCGAATGCTAGATCAGGACTCGAACACTGGTTTCGGCTGATGGCACAAGGCAGTTTCCGTTCAATTGTTGAGATGCGCCAAACGTTTCTACACGCGGATATTAGAAAGGAACATTCAATTTATTCTGGGAGACGGGTTCCTTACAGCAACCGAGAAACAAAATACACAGTTTTCAACATTGGTGGAAATAAAGCGCGTCTTACTGCCATTGTACAATACGAGTTTCAAAGGGTTATCATTGAGAAGGTAGAAACACACGCAGAATATGATAAATCGAACAAGCGGAGATAAAAAACGATGTTAACCGACACACAAACTGCCCAGAATGTTCCACCCCTGTTAGCACCCTCAATATCAGTTAGATTGAGCACACCTGAACTTCAAAAGCAGGAGGCTCCGGTACTTCAGCAACCTCTACACCAGCAAACTGTTGAGGCTGAGCCTTATCCAGAAAGTGCTGCACAATGGCTTGCAGAGGTCTTGAATCTGTTAACCAATATTGTGGAGTGCAACCCAGACCTGGACTGTGCCATTGTAACAAAAAACGACTATAAACAACTGTCAAAAATATTAGAGGATTTAATCCATGGAATAGGTGAAGACGAAAGTCATCCCCTGTCATCATCAATGGCATTCATTGGCGGACTTATTCAAAGATATGAAGATGAACACTTTCCAAAATTGACGGACATATTTCCAGAACTGAAGGAAGATCCCCCTGTCAAAGCTGCCTCGCCAAATAAGAAATCCACCGTTACAATATGGACTGAAACAGAGATAGCTATCCATGCGTTTTTCTGTATTGGTGGACTTTTTTCAGAAGTCAGATCGCACAAGAAAGCCATTTCTGCCTACGATATGACACTTCGCTTGAACCCTAATTTCGCCGAAGCTTACTACAATCGCGGAACCGCAAAGACGTCCGTTGCCCAATACGAGGCTGCTATCGCAGATTTTGACGAAGCCATTCGCCTGAAGCCAAAATTTGTTGCAGCTTACTATAATCGTGGTTTAACGAAACTTACGCTCGATCAGAGTGAGGCGGCGGGTGCTGATTTGCAGATCGCGTTAAAACTGGCTGAACAGCAAAAACATGACGATATTAAAACCAACATCGCGCAACACCTTCAGGAACTCAATGCTTCCGAGTAAAACGCATAAAACGCCTAACTCCACAGCCTATCGTGCGAACGTTCGGAATCCCACTCTGTCGTCGGCGCGAAGTAGTCTGTCTCATCCCGATGGAGATGCTCTCGGATAACCTCCTCGTTAAGGTCTATACCTAACCCCGGAGTTTCGGGAACATTAATATAACCATCTTGGATAATCGGATTCGGTAAACCCGTCACCATCTCATCCCACCACGGATTGTCAACAGAATGGTTTTCTAACACCAAAAAGTTCGATGTCGCTGCGGCGCAGTGGACGCTCGCCATCGCAGCGATAGGTGTACCCGCCATGTGGAGTGCCATCGCAATGCCGTGTTCCTCCGCCAGATCACCGATTTTCTTTGTTTCTAAAATCCCACCGGATGTCGCAATATCGGGGTGTGCTATCGCAATCCCACGACTCTCAAACAGGGGCATGAAGTCTTCTTTGCAGTAAATGTCCTCACCCGTGCAGATGGGTGTCGCACATGAATTTGAGAGACGTACATATTGGTCGGTATACTGCCACGGCACCATATCCTCCAACCACGCGAGGTTGTATTTTTCCAATGCCCGCGCGATACGGATACAATCCTCAATACCGATATGCCCAAAGTGATCGACCGAGAGTGGAATCTCATAACCGATAATATCCCGAACCGTTTCCACATATTCACACAATATGCTGATACCCTTTTCGGTGAGACGAATGCCGGTAAAGGGGTGCATTAGGTTAGAGGTTTCTAAATGCCCAGCGGGAGCAGAGATGGTGCCGGGCGTTCCACGCAGCAACCCAACACCGATGTCCATCTTCAGAAAGGTAAATCCTCTATCCATACGTTCTTGGAGTACCTTACCCATCTCTTCGGGGTCTCTGAGGGATGGCGTATCGCTATAGCATCGGATTTTGTCTCGGAATTTGCCACCAGCGAGTTGATAGCACGGCACGCCATACGCCTTGCCAGCCAAGTCCATGAGTGCCATTTCAATCCCACAGATACCACCGCCTTGCCGTGCGTGATGACCGAACTGTTTAATCTGTCGAAAGATTTTATCGACGTTACACGGATTTTCAC